>CAVVGP010000074.1:0-7616 GCA_963747625.1 uncultured Bacteroidales bacterium
TGAGTCATTACCAAATAAAGCGGCAGTGTCAGAGAAGAGAGTACCCGTCAGCTGCATTCCGTCACCCGAATCGCCTGAGAAACGGATAACCACTTCTTCTCGTTCTATAACCTTTGATTTTTTAGCCATGATACCTTTTATTTTATTTCAGTATAGCTTAAACAATTTTATAACTAACTGCTTAGAATGCACAAAATTAACTTTTAAAAAATTGAAAATCGTACAAAAAATAAATTTTGAGTATGATATTGATCATGTTTTAAGATTCCCAAAGGAGGGACTGATACTAAAATCAGCTCCAGATATCAGCTTTTTTAAGATTTATTTCGCCTTCAAAAAACATTCTGGCGATCTTTTCAAAGTAATTGGTATAGTCTGAAATAAAGAACTGGTCATTCACATTTCCTGTACCGTTTAAAAGATTGTTTTTATCCAGTACATCTCTGAGTATCACAGACACTAATTCTGGCAGAATCAACAACTTCCACATTAAAATTAAATATTTTACTTATCTGGTTTTTAATTATCGGATAATGTGTACAGCCAAGTATTAATGCCTGGATTCCTGCGAGTGACTCATTTGAAAGATAAGTACGAATAATGGCATTGCTGATATCATCGAAAATAAAACCCTCTTCAATCATAGGAACCAGCAATGGAGTTGCCATTGAGATGACTTGGTAGCTGGTGATTTTTCCTTTATTTTCTTCTCATATGTTCCTGAACTTATTGTCCTCTTTGTTCCGATAACTCCTATTTTATTGAAATGCCTTGTACTAAGATAATCCACAACAGGGTTAATGACATCAATAAGAATGGCTTTGTTTTCAAATTCCTTCTTAAGTGAATCGAAAGCGGAGGCAGAAGCAGAGTTACAGGCAATAAGGACAACTTTTGAATTATGTTCCAAAAGGAATTCTGTTATCCGGCGGGAATAGTATTTGATAGATTCTTCCGATTTGTCTCCGTAAGGAAGGTGAGCAGTATCCCCGAAATAGACAAGGCTTTCCCCGGGTAAAATCTGCTTAATTGCATGGGCCACAGTCAGTCCCCGACACCTGAATCAAAAATTCCTATTGGTTGTTCTTTCACTTTGCTGGTATATTAAAAAAATGACCATCGCCGTAAAAGGCGATGGTCATGGCATTAAGACTTATAAGTTATTTTAATCCAAGTTTTGCTTTGACCAAGTGGCATAACATTAATGCTTTTTGTTTCATCAAAATAGAGTAATGCACCTTTAGCAACATCAAAAACATACAAAAATCCATTCTTCTTTACCTACTTCCTTAATTGCTTTGTCCACCTTTAGTATAAACCGGCTGGAAAACTTCTGCCTGTTTATTCTGAAGCTGTGTCTGGGCATTTGTCTGAAAATCCTGAATTCTTTTCTGCATATCCATCAATTCCTGTTCTTTCGTCTGTTTAACGATATCACTAAGGTTTTTACTTTCCTTATTATAAGCATCACTCTTATTATTCAATTCAACCTGCATCAATTCGAGGGCATTTACAAGTTCCTTCCGGAATTTTTCAAGTTTAACAGTGGCTGAGTCATATTCGGGCATTGCCTGAATCAATTCATCACTGTTAATATGCCCAAATTTGTAGTTCTGAGCCATTGCACGCTGTCCCACGAGTGCAAAAGCAAATATCAACACCGTTAAACTTATAAATCTTTTCATTTTAAATAAATTTATTAAATAATTTATGCAAAAGTAATTAATTAATTTTTATAACCTAATTTTTCCAGAACCTGATCGCTGATATCAAATTTTGGATTGGCGAAGAGGATGTTACCACCTGCTGCAGTATCGAAAATGACAGCATAACTACCATCGACTGCAATTTCTTTAATTGCTTTCAGAATTTCATCCTGGATTGGTTTAACCAATTCTTCCCTTTTCTTAAAAAGATCGCCATCAACACCAAAATATTTATTCTGAAGATCTTTCATCTCTTTTTCCTTGGCAACGATAGCTTCTTCTCTCTTTGTCTTCATATCCTGTGAAAGAAGAACTGATTCATTCTGATACGACTTATACATTTGTGCAACAACAGCGTATCCGTCAGCAACTTCTTTTTCCCATTGTTTGGAAAGTTTGTCAAGTTGATCCTGGGCTGTGGTGAATGCAGGAATGTTTTTCCTTATATATTCAGAATCAACAAAAGCATATTTCTGACCTATTGCATAAGCTGAAGTCAGAATAAGTAATCCAAATAATATTCCTATTTTCTTCATAGCTGTATATATTTATTTCTAAACTAAAACTCCTGACCCATAGTAAACTGGAATTGTGAGTGATTGGCACCCGGGAATTTTGCAGGTTCAGGAACGGCGTCGAAACCGTAACCCCAGTCAACCCCAAGCAATCCGAACATTGGCAGATTGGCTCTTACTCCAAAACCTGCGGCACGTGGCATTTTAAAAGGATTATACTGATCCAGCTGATACCAGGCTCTTCCGGATTCAAGAAAAGCAAGACAATAAATTGTTGCAGAAGGATTCAGTGATACCGGATACCGAAGTTCAAAAGTGATTTTTGAATAAACGTTTCCTGACGGAACCCCGTTAGGATCGCTTGGTGTTAATGATCCACACCATCGCTACCAGATCCGTAACCTCTTAATTTTATCATCTCGCGGCCATAAAAACTATAACCTGTCATACCGTCTCCTCCTACTGAGAAGTTTTCAAAAGGTGATGGACCAATATCTTTATTATAATACCCTATATAACCGAAAGCAAATTTAGCGTTTAGAACTAATTTATCATTTGGTGAAAGCGGATAATAATAATCTGCCTTAAATGTCCATTTATGGAATTCAATCCAGTTGTATTTCTCCTGATCGGTTGCACCTTTCATATTCTGCACCGCTTATAAGCGAATAGGGTGGTGTTAACCTGCAAAGCAAAGGTAAATGATGATCCGCTTTCCGGATAAATCAGGTTCGGTCCTGTGGAAAACCTTGTCAGTTTTGTTGTAAAGCTTAAAAGGTTGGATGTACCATTATCGAAGAGGAATGAGTATACCGTATAGTGATTTAAATCATACCGCTGATAGGCTAGTTCACCATAGATAGAAAAGTAATCATCAGGCCATGAAAGTCTTTTCCCTAACCCTACGGATGCCCCATAAATTGTCATAGTCTGACGTCCTGCCTGTCCTTTCTTTATACCATTTGTCATAAGTGACTCATAAAGCGAAACAGAGAATGTATTGGGGTTCTTGCCTCCAAGCCATGGTTCAACGAATGAAATATTATAGGATGAATAGACTCTTCCATTGGATTGAGCCCTGATACTTATTGACTGTCCATCACCTGATGGATAAGGCTTCCACTCGCTGGGTTTTAAGAAGTTACGGATGGAAACATTATTGAATCTAACTCCTACTGTTCCGACCAGCATACCTGCACCATAACCGCCGGAGACTTCAAATTGATCGTTAGCTTTTTCTTCAAGTTTATAAAGAAGATCGACAGTTCCGTTTGTAATATCAGGAAGAGGTGTCGGACTTATCTTTTCAGGATCAAAGTGACCAAGAACTCCCAGCTGACGGATTGATCTTATAATTTTAGTTTTGCTGAAGAGGTCCCCCGGTAAGGTATAGAGCTCACGGCGGGCAATATGCTCATTGGTTCTGTTATTCCCTGAAATCAGAATGTTATTTAGATAGGCCTGATCGCCTTCGTAAATTCTGATTTCAAGATCAATTGAGTCATGATCAACTTTGGCTTCAACAGGTGTCAGCCTCGAAAAAAGGTAACCATTATCCTGATATAAGTTGCTGACAGCGTCCTGGGCACCTGCAGACCCGTTCAACCTGTCGTCAATAAGTGATTGATTATAAACGGATCCTTTATCTACATTGAAAACCTTGCTAAGATCCTGCTTCCTGTAAACACTGTTTCCAACCCAGGTAACATTTCTCAGGAAATATTGTTTCCCTTCATCAATCCGTATTAATAAACCTACTCTGATTATCCGATACTTTATATAGGGAATCCGATAAAATAGTAAAATCCTTGAATCCGTTATCGTTATAAAAAGTGGTAAGTTTTTCTTTATCCTCAGTAAACTTATCCTTTATAAATTTTGAAGCCCTGAAGAAGTTAAGGTTCTTAACCTTTGTCGATTTTAATTTTTTCCTGAGTTTTGAAGCTTGGAAATATTCATTCCCGACAAAAGTGATATTTGCAATCTTTACTTTTTCCTTTTTATCGACATTTATGTTCAGAATAACATTATTTGGCTGTTCAGGATCATCCTTCTCAACAAAATTAACCTGGATGTTCAGGTAGCCTTTTTCGATGAAATGATCCATAATTATTTTTTTGGCAGTATTGAGCAAGTAAGCTGTAACCTGTGATCCGATAGGGAGATTTATTTTCTTGGTCAGATCAGTTAATTCTGATGATTTAAGTCCGTTAATTTTAACGGAAGATATTCTTGGCCTTTCCAGTAAGTTGATATCGAGATAAACCGTATCTGAGACAGTCTTGGTTATTGAGATTCTCACATCGGAAAACAATCCCTGTTGCCAGAGTTTTTGTTCGGCAGTGGTTATGGCATCACCAGGAATAGTAACTTCCTGTCCAACTCTAAGTCCGGAAATTCCGATAAGTGCATTTGCATCCAAAAATCTGACTCCTGAAATTGCCACGCCGCCTATGATGTAATCCTCTACACTCATATAATCGACGATTTTCTGCTTAACCTGAGCATTAAGTGAAAGGCTCAACAGAGCCATATTTATTACTACAAAAGTCTTTCTAATTTCTTTAATCACCATCATTTTATCATTTTTCCGAAACTTGTTCACTAGTTTTTCCAAATCTCCGTTCTCTCTTCTGAAAGTCAATTATAGCATTATAAAAATCATTCTTACCAAAATCAGGCCAAAGAATTTCAGTAAAGTATAATTCAGTATACGCCAGTTGCCACAAAAGGAAATTGCTTATTCTTAATTCACCGCTGGTCCTGATCATCAATTCCGGATCAGGGATACCATTGGTGTTAAGATATTTCTCAAAATCCTCTTCATTAATTGAGTCTGGATTAAGAATACCATTTTTTGCATCGGCTGATATTTTTCTTGCTGCCATTGTAATTTCCCAGCGCGAACTATAACTCAGTGCAATTATCAGGTTTAGTCCTGTACTTACAGAAGTGAGTTTTAGTGTTTCAAAGAGCCTTTGTCTTACATCATTCGAGAGCCTTTCCATATCGCCAATAGCTATGAGCCTGATATTATTTTTCAATAATGTTTCTGTCTCATTACTAAGCGATTGTATCATTATCCCCATTAAAGCGGAGACCTCCTCATCAGGTCTTCCCCAGTTTTCAGTTGAAAAGGCATAAAGGGTAAGAAATCTGATCTGAAGTTCAGCAGCAGTTTCAATTATTTCCCTTACTGCATTTACTCCCTGCTGATGTCCAAATATTCTATCCAGGCCACGCTGCTGCGCCCATCTCCCATTTCCATCCATAATAATTGCCACATGCGAGGGCAATTTGCTGTTATCTATCTGTTTCTTTAACTGCATATCCTAGCGTTTCCTCTTAGAATCTGCTTCGCTGTAAGCAGGACAACCAGCCAATTTATTATAGATCTTCCATGTAACTGCTATTCCTGTGAAAGTATACCAGTCGTTATTATGGATCCATCCTAAATTTGACGGGGCAACCAAATCTTTTAAGCCGTCAAAGTTATCATAAAAAGTTTTACGAAAACCATATTCTGCTTCCAATCCGATATTTTTATATATATTAACTTTAAAACCGAAGGAGAAAGGGAGGACAGGAATAAACGCTGGTGATGCTGCAGGAACTGTATTGACAAAGGCAACTCCTGCGCCTGCGGCGAAATATGGAGTAAAATTCCATTGCTTGCCAGGTGTTGAATAAGGGAAAAAATTAAATTCAAACTTGAGAGCCAATTCACCTACATTGCCAGAAAAAGATGCTGCCCGTGCCTGCTGAAAAGCATTATTAAAATCAAGATCATTTGCCCTTAGTCCACCTATGAATATATTGGTTCTAAGGCTTCACGCGGGTTTAAATTATAACGGTAAAATATTCCCCCTGCCGGAAAAGGTGAATATAACAACCTGTCGGGATTTATATCACCAATATATGAAGAAACGCCTCCAAATAGTCCGTAATCAGAGTTACGCTGACCGGATAAAGGATAGTGACAGAGAAATAAACAACAACAACCAGTGAATTCTTTTCATTATAACTGATCCAACTCTTTATCATCTGAAGGAAGGCCCCCCTTGCTCCGGTCTTCAGCTTATAAGTAAATAGTGAAATTTAAAAAATAATAAACGTCATTTGAGTTGGAATATTGTGAAGTATAACCATCAAGGTTAGTCGGAAAATGAATATCTGCCAGTTAATCCATCCAAAATTTAAATTTGGTGAATATACCAGCTAACTCCCAATACTAACCGGGATAACCATAGTAAATCCATTGGGTGTATACCCATGTTCCTGAAGTTTAATGTTTCCTGGATTAAATCCTAGAAGCTAAGTCCACCTATTCCGGTAAAAGCGTAAAAGTCCAGTGAATGAATTAATCCGATAAAACCAGTGCCTTTCGCCTTTGGAAAACAAATAGCTGTTTTCGGCTGTTATTTTTTAAAAAATAATATTCACCTAAAAGTGCTGATTCGAAAATTTATCCGAAGCTCTCATATCCTCTTGTTCACTCATTCTCTTGAGTCTGTCGCCTGCAACAGTCCCGCAGTAAAAGCCATTCGGATAGAAAATAGTCTGGGTACAATCTGTATTTCAGGTCTGGCATTTTAATCATATCTAACTTGCCTTAATGTAATATTCCTTCAATCCTAAAAAAGCATCTTTTGTTTTGGGAATAACCACCAATATCGCCAAAAAAGAAGGAAGGACCTAAACCAATATTCGCTTTATATCTTCTTAATTTCCATATCTGGGCATCAGACAGGGATAAAATAAAACATAGAAGTAACACAGTCAGAAGAGACCGTTTCATAAGGTTATCAGTTTTAGTACAAACGCAAATATAGCAATCAATTTTTAAGGGGGTTACCTAATCAAATGTAAATATAATAAAATAACTTTATCTTATAAAACAATCCAGTGCAAACAACATAAATTCAATGTCATCCAGATACCTTAGTTCTCGTGAGATCAGCACCCCACATAAGTTTATTTCTGAGAGTGCTGTAGAATTCTATTCCTTTTCAGCATTACAGTTTTAATTTTTTCAGGAGCTCTTACAAATCTGTCCTCTGCTTTGAAAAACGGGATCCTCTTTGACCCGGAAGTCGCATGTCTCGTTAGGTACTCATTGCTTCTGCCTTCAATCACCATCCTGATCCTTCCTTCCCCGGAAAGGATACAGAGGCCTGCTACAGCATTATGTGGAGCAATGGGTGAAATAATTATACTGTCATCTTCAGGTATATATGCATCTCTATATCTAGATTATATGCAGTTGAACCTGTAGCCGTGGTAGATCAGTCCGTCAGCCCAGTAGGTATTAAGATGATTATCATCAACGAAAACACTTATCGTTATCATGCTAGGTCTACAATATGTACTGAGTCAGTAGGTTACACATACAAAT
>CAVVGP010000075.1:0-7074 GCA_963747625.1 uncultured Bacteroidales bacterium
TACAGTAATTTCTCCGTAAACGGTATCAAGGAATGTTTTCCCTTCTTCAGACCGACATTTCCGAAGCCGGTTTCTGTTGAAATAAAACTGGTAAAATCGCCATCCCCTAGAATCGATAACATTTCCTGATTCACAGCGTCATATCTTACTCCTGTGTCAATCCCTGCAGCATACCATAACTCGACATAGCCCTTGCATACCAGTGTCCGCATTCATATTCATCAAAAGGATTTCTGATCCTACCGTCATATCTTTTGCGTGCAGCCCTGACAATTTTCATTGCCTTTTCTTTTTCGCCAATCATCATCAGGTGTGATGCAACCTGATATTCTATTCCGGTCCAGACTTCATTGCTGTAAACAAAAGGCAGTGAAAGCATCTCCCCTTTTGGCCAGGTGCAAAAAGCAATCCTCCTTCATTTCCAAGGGCATAGGAAGGTCGCTGAGGATTGGAATGGTCGGAAGATCGTTCTGAAATTATACTTAAAGACAGAATTCAGATGGCTTCGCAAGCTTTGCAGGATCAGCAATATTATTCAGACCACAAACTTCAGCTATCCATCATCCCAAGATCCCCATCCGACAGAGCATCCTTTGCCATACTGATATTTCGGCCCTTCTGTCTGCAATAATTCCTTTGCTTCATCTGAATAATCAGAATTCCAGGCTCCTTCAGAAGCTGCAACAGGATCGGCTGCATTCAACCCTTTCCATTTAATGTTCTGAACGAAATATTCACCATTATAAAGTTCAGATTCAAGTGCTTTCTTCCTTTTTCATAAAGAGACTGATACTTTGTACATCTTCTCCCAAGATATTTTCCCATTTCTGAGATGGCCTTAAGGGCGCCAAGATAAAACCCTGTACACATACCATCAGGTCCCCAGAATTCTATATCATAAGTATTGTGATGCGGTTCTTCAAGTGTCCCTGTTGATCTTGGATCCCATGTCCTGATGCAATAATTCATGCTTTCTTCAACCTTAGGATACATTTTCACCAACCAATCGTTATCACCGCTTATTCTCCAGTCACGGTACATTTTCATAATTCCTCCAAGCTGTCCGTCGGATGCTGCGTAAAAATCACTAGCAACAGGTCTTATCGGCAGTGCCGACCGGAAAGTCTGATGACCCTCCTTGTCCTGACTATGGAAGAACTCAGTCTCACGAAGGGTTCTTTCAAGTGTCGGAAACAGATGTGGTATAGACTGTGCATAATTCCAGACATGTGTGCATGAGCCGGCACAGCAGCCGGAATTATCACCGCAACCTTCCCAACTCCATAGTTTACCATCGGGCTGCCTTAAAACAGTAGGAGATTTAAGTATGGAAAGGTTGGCATGATATTGCTTCAATCACTTCATCAGGAAGGGTTGTATTAAAGAATGAGTCTTTAAATAATCCTGATTTGGATCGAAGATCATTATAATTTGTTTTCCAGTAGTTTACAACTTCTTCAATTCTGCTGAATCTTGCTGAATACCAGGGTTTATAAAAAGGATCATTGCAGGAACAGTTCGCATCAGTGCACTTTGTCTTCATTTTTCCCTTTCGGATCCTGCCCGTATCTAAGATCTGTATCCGGAACATACCATGCCATCATCAGGGATACGACCTTTGTTTCGCCGGGATTTACGCTTAGAGGAATGTACAGGGATGCCCCCGGTGCCTCTTTCTCCACTGGAATCTGTTTTACGGGTTTCTCCTTTCATAATTGTTTCCCAGGTGATTGTCAGTGGATCCCACCACCCGCCTCTGAACCAGCAATGATCGACGATTGTCCCCGGTTCACTGGTAAAAATTGCAAAATCACCCCTGGTTTCAGGCTTATCTCTTGATGCCCTCCTCTGACAGAATAAATCCGTTTGAAATAGCTTTTATTTTATTGACGCCGTTTATCTGTCTCATAAAATTCATGGAATTATATGAAAAAACGGCATCAATTCTTGATGAACCAACATTCCTGAATGAATATTCAAGAGCTCCGACCGGAAACTTGAGTTGTCGGCATCGGTAGGAATGAAAGGGCTCCATCCTGTTATCTTCACATCAATCGGGATATCATCATCCTGCAACTCAATTAAAGCAAACGGGAACCTGGCAGTGAATCTGGCCTTACTGAAAACGAGGCAAACCGTAACTTGTTCCTCCCGACCCATTTGCCGAATCCGGTTGTCCGAACTTTTTCCAGTCAGGCACCTGTCCTTCCAGTACTTTTGTACCGTTTTTCAACCCCTTCACCGAAATAGCTGCAAACATACATGGCTCATTAAATACCTCCGGATGGTTACGAACTGACATATGCGATATGCCACCCGTTCCTTCAAGACAAAACATTCCTGCACCAATCCCTCCTACAGGAAATGCAATTCGATCAAGATTTTTCCCTGAATAGAATCCGTTGTATTTATGGATGCTCAGTACTGATTTTTGCTGCCATTTTCAGTTTTTGTCCTGAAGTGCATGAATTTAAAAGAGTTGCAGAACCTATCGTTCCGATACCGGCCAGTGCAGTGCTTGCAATAAACCTGCGGCGGGTTAGTTCCTTTTTTGTTTTTCATTCCCGATAAAGCGTCTATAAAGGTTGTGAAAGTGACCGGTTAACGTTATAAAATTATGAAAAAGTGATAATATCGGTGACAGATTATAATTAAATAAAAAAAATAGCTATTTTACGGCAGGAAGAAATATCCATTTACAATGCGTTCACGACTTTACGCAATTATTTCGATTCTTGTATTTGGCATACTTTACTGCTATACTGCAGTAGGAGTGTTAATAGTATTAATTCTTACCTTGTTCCAATTGAAAAAACCGGTCCGTTTTCTTTTTCAGGCCTGGGCAAAATCAGTTTTCCTGATCATGGGGAAAAAATTCCGCGTCACAGGAAAAGAAAACATTAAAAAAGGAGACAGGTATATTCTTGTAGCTAACCACTCCAGCCTTTTTGATATTGTTGCCATAACATCGTTTTATCCGGGAATATCATGGTTTGGACATGAACGGCTTCTTAAAGTTCCTCTTTTCAGCAATTTACTGAAATTAATGGATTATGTTCCATTTAAAGAACCGACATACAGAAACACAAAACAGATGATTGATCAGCTTATTCATAAATCAAAATATCAATCAGTTGCAATTTTCCCGGAAGGAACGAGGACACTTAACGGGAAAATTAATCAATTCTATAGAGGATTCATTTATCTTTTCAGAACCAGGGAAATTGAAATCTTGCCTGTTACATTAAATGGATTTTACAAGTTGAAACCCAAAAACCGGTTTTATATTAATTTCGATTCAAAACTCGATGTCATTATTCATAAGCCAATCAAAAGAGATGAGCTTATTGAAAAATCGGATACTGAAATAATTGAAACTGTTAAATCGGTTATAGAATCAGCTTATCATTAGATTGAATGATTTAATGCATCAGAAATATCATTTTACAAAATATTGAAAAAGTTCTGTCATGCTTAATGTAAATAAGGAGTGGGTTTTCATTGTGAACCCGATTGCCGGGAATGGTTTTGCTTCGTCAATTGTTCCTAAACTCAGGGAGATGATTGAAAAACATAACGTTGATGCGGAGATTGTTTTCACTGAAAGAAGAGGCCACGCAACGGAATTGTCAGAACAGTACATGAAAAAGGGATTCAAAAATATAATTGCTGTAGGTGGTGACGGAACCTTTAATGAGATGGCCCGGCCATTGATAAATAATAAAGATATCACAACCGGGATTATTCCTGCCGGCACGGGAAATGACTTTATTCAGATCCTGGGTTTTCCTGACCGTTTTGGAGAAAAGGAATGGGATATTTTTTTCAACAAAGATGTTATTCAAATGGATGCCGGATCGTGTAACGGAATGATCTTTCTTAATGGAATGGGGCTGGGATTTGATGCACAGGTGGCAGCAGAAAATTATACGGAGCCGGGAAAAGTTAAAAGAGGAAGCAAGTATAAGTATATCTGGCATATCATCAAGACTCTCTTGTTTTTCAGAGAAAAAAAAATGACAGTCATTGACAGCTCCGGCAGGCATGAAACGGATTGTTTTATTAACACCATTGCAGTCGGAAGAAGATTCGCCGGCGGATTTTTCCTGACCCCAAACGCAATAGCAAATGACGGATTATTAGATGTCTGCATGATAAAAAAACTGTCACTGCCTGAGAGATTTGCTATTCTTCTTAAAGTACCTGAAGGAAAACATACAGCTGACAGAAGAGTAAATTATTATCAAACGAATGGAATTAATCTTGAGTTTCCTGAAGTAGTGCCTTTTCATGTCGACGGAGAATTAAATTTTTCCGACAAATTTGATGTGACGGTTCTGCCTTGTGCATTAAAAATTATTTACAATCGCGATGGAAACCACTTCTTCAAACGATAGTATTGCGAGTAAAAACTATATTGCATTCTTTGACCTGGACCAGACGATTACCAGTTCGATCAGCGGGAAGGCTTTAGCCAAAAATATTTACAGGAGAGGTCTTATGAAACCCCGCGTTTCCATAAACGCAGTTTTTCTTGCCATTCTATTCCGCTTAAAACTTAAAGATCCTCAGGAAATTATTGACAAAATGGTAAGTTGGGTTAGGGGCATTCCTGAAAAAACTATGGCCGATATATGTTCTGAAGTGTTCCGCGAGGTCATTTATCCATCTGTTTATAAGGAAGCCGTAAATGAGATTGAATTGCATAAGACGAAAAATGCCAAAGTTGTTCTGCTCTCGTCTGCTTTAAACGCTATTGGTCAGGAAATAGCTAAAAATCTCAATATTGATGATGTCATCTGTTCTGAACTTGAAATCAAGAACGGATATCTCACCGGATTTCCGAAAGGTCATCTTTGCTTCGGGAAAGAAAAAGCCATAAGATTGCTGGCATATTGTGAAAAAGACAGAACTTCTCCATCAGATGCCTGGTATTACGCTGATTCAATTTCCGATCTTCCTGCACTTAATGCCGTAGGTAATCCTGTTTGTGTCAATCCTGATAAAAAACTCAGAAAAACGGCCTCAAAAAGAGACTGGAAAATACGGAACTGGAATAGTTAATTCACTTCAAGATCCTTCCAGTCAGGGAGTTTAGGAAATTTGGCATGAGGCTCTGTCTGGTACCAGAAACAGGTTGAAGCTATATCTGACTTTTGTTTCAGGTATCTTCCGCCCAGATGCCAGCCCAGATCCTGAATTGTAATTTTAAGATCTGAATCGAAACGGATTGGATCCATAATATGCCATCTGTAAAGTCCAAAGCGCTGCATCACATTATAATGGCCATCACCACGGATCACCTGGTGCAATCCTGAATATGGAGTACAAAATTCTGTATACGCCGATTCCTCAACCCCGGAACTGTTTTTCTTCCCGGTATCAAAATCATAAGAACCACAGAAATAATCTTCTGTCCCGGTCCCGCAAATAGTCGGGAATTTAGTATCTCCATCTATATAAAACTTTATCTCGCCTTCTCCCCACCAGCCATTGTTATTTATACCCACTGCCAGGTAAACCCCTACATACTGACCTTTCCCTTTTATTCCGTCAACAATTGTATATATGGATGTTTCATCGGGATTAGACCTTCGGAACTGGGCATGAAAATAACCTGCATCGGCAGGTACTTCCGTTAATGTATAATCGATCTGGTAAAAGAGTGTCATTGCATCAGATTCATTAATATTTTCCATTGTGATCCTGCACTTTTTTCGGAATGGCATTATCCAGTAAGAATTAAAAGCACTTCCTGGATTCACACAGACAGCCGCTGAGACAAGCGGAGAATATTTATTCCATCCCATTCCAAAAAAATCACCGACAGGACATTCAACAGATGGTTCAGTCTCATCATCCCAATAGATCCTGAGAATTGAGAACCTCCAGTTACCTGTCGGGGTCATCCATATGTGCTGAATAGCCCCGGGACCTTCAATCTGTGCTAACGTAAAAGTTTCTCCCGGTTTTATCATGATGAAGGGATTTACTTTCCATCCCTGACCAAGGTCACGGGCAGCACCGGAGGCATTTGCAACATTATTTTTGTTTTTGTCGGCAGGATCTGCCATCCCTGCTTTCCCTTTTTCTCCTGTCATATTTTCGGGACTGATCGACCGTGTTTTTGCATCGGATAACCTGTACAGATTTCCCATGTTCATATCGAGCCCGTTAAACTTATTTTGAGCGGATAGGATAACAGGGAATAGGAAGATAATCAAAACAAATGATGATAGTCTTTTCATATGATATGACTTTAAGTTCAATTTTTCCAATTAAACCTAAAATTATGAATTATCGGTGAATACAGAACCCTGATTCCTTTTAAAATGATCTGTAAAAAAAATAAAATTACTGTGGAACCCCATATTCCGATTTATAGCACCCTGGTTACAAAAGAATCTTAAGAAATCTTTCCGGCTATCACATCTGTTGTCTGCAATATTCTGTTTTATTGAAAATCTTTCAGAATACATATCGTACCGATATAGCCCCCTCCGACCACAATCCAGTATATCCTATAAGGTTAAGTGCCGGCTTCCAGTCGATACCTAAGTTTATTGGAAGTTCACTGAAAGTATATTCGATGCCGATTATTCCATCAATTCCAATTACTGTATAAGCCGCTCCCGAATTTCCCCATGTAACATTATTACCGTTATAGAATCCTAGAATGAGCTCCGCCGCCATAATACCAGTTGAGATGTGCAACATCAAATGCCTCGTGATGTATTTCGTATAATCCGGTAAGATCAAATCCCTAGCCATCTGGTAGTCAGAAGGCCTTCAAATGCCGTATTGCGGCTATAAAAATATTTGATTGTCAATCCAGATGAAAATCCGGCTCTTATTCCTAAGTACCCATTTTTATAATCCCTGGGCTGTTTGCCAAACCCATAATACTTAATAGCCACAATAAACGTTATTACAATTTTTCTCATATTGAAAGTTTTAAAATCCGAGTTACGAATTTAACAATTAATTACGCATGATAATAAGTCTGACAAACAGACCTCATTTTTAATGAAATTCATTAACCGCAGATTCCGATAGCTATCAGAACATAAAGTT
>CAVVGP010000076.1:0-22177 GCA_963747625.1 uncultured Bacteroidales bacterium
TGAATTAATCTTTTCTTTAAAGGTTCTGCTGCTATATGCATTATAAACATGAATATCTTTTGTGAAGCAATTATATGGAAGAAAGTTTTTCATCCAGTTTGTATAGGCCCTAATTGTATATGTACCGGTGCTCAAAGTATCAGGCAGAATAATTTGTCCCGGACCAAAACCCTTGTCAAGAAAAATCCTTTTTTGAACAATGGGTTGGTTTTCAGGATTCAGAAGTTCAAAATAAGCAATTCTGCTTTCTGAAGAGGGTTTAAACTTTGTCCTGTCAATCAGATATATATTAAACCATAATTCTTCTCCAGAGATATATTCGTCCCTGTCAGAGTGAACATATATTTCTTCTCTTGGAACAGCTGTAGTGAAATTCAGAAATTTTTGGCTAAGATAATCTGTCATATTTATTGACACCTGACCATAATCCCTTTGCAGAAACAGAACTGGAATCAAAAAAAGAATCGCCGGTTTTATTTTTTTTATCATTTATAATATTTTCATCGGTAATTTGCTATTTATCATCTGTCCAGAAATAAGGTTCCACATTTGTGCCTCTCACAGTGCAGTCTGCACATCCCTTGTTATATGTAAGAATCCAGTAGGGTGGCATATACGTGGTTATCAATTATCCAGACAGTTGAATTCAGACCGGAAGGAAGCGGACCCTCCGCAATAGTATCAGCAATGCAATTATGTGTAAGGTTCAGCAAACCTGCAAAATGATCTTTTATGAAAATCCTTTTAGATGAAACTGGCGGAAACACTGAAATAACCAAGAACTTTTTCACCTGGATTATCAAGGCAAAAAACATTGCTTGAAATAGAGGAAGGTATAATATCATACAGGCCCCCGACCTGCTCCGAATATTTTGCAGCTTCTCCCAATAGTGATATTCGTCTTCATTCAAAGAATACTGGTTAACCAGTATACTGTATTTAACCCTCAACCTGTCAGTTAGATTCGAAATAAAATTTAAGAGGATATCTGTCAATCTTGTCTCCTCAGAACAGAAGTATTTTTAATATTAATCACATCAGAATTATGCTGATACCCAGCAGATATTATTCGGCACATAATAAGGAAGCTTGAATTCCCATGTTTCAGCATATTCCCACCTAAAGAATTTAGTACTGGTTTGTAGGATCATGGGTATTCAAATAAATCTGGCAGCCTTGCTGGGAGGGAGTCCAGCGCATTCGTTTCAAAAGTCTCTTTTTCATAATAAACGCTATCGATAGCAGGAACAGGTTTCATCTCATCAGGATACGAGAATCATTACCTGTATATATTGTCATTGTTTGTATTGATATGCAGAGTATATGTTCGTCCGATTGCACCCAGGAAATTTGCTGAAGTCGAAACATATGTTCCGGGGATTGTTTCAGAAAAAATGTAATTATTCGCCAGATCATCTGAAATGGTGACAGTGCAGCCTGTTTAAAGGTCTTGCTGCGCTTTTAGTTCCAAGAGGAAGGGATTTTGAAAGCTTTATTGTATTTGGTCCCGGCTGGTTAGTAATAAATCCTTCAACCACAATCAATTCCTTATCTTCACTAGTCTTCGGGAATAAATTGCGAAATACAACTGTTAAGAAAGTAAGTAATAATTGAAAATAATAATATTAATTGCCTAGTATGTTTCATAATCTGATTTAAAAGTCAAAACTAAATGTAACTGATGGAATAGCTCTGCCAAACACCGATAATTTATAACCCTGATACGATATCTCCTTCTTTTTAAAATATATTGAATAAACATTTTGCCTTCCAACAGATTATAAACTGAGAATATCCAGTTCGGATGAGCAATTTTATGTGTTTTAGGTTCCCGCTTACTTTGAGAGAAAGATCAAGTCGTGAATAATCAGGAATTCTGTATTCATTCCGGTCGGAATAGTCACCAGCAACTTATCGCTGTATATCTGATAGGTAGCAATAGGATAAGTTATCGGCCGTCCCGTACTCCATGTATAGTTTGTAGAGAAACTGAAGCGGCGGGAGAAAATATAATTAAAAGTAACAACCAGATCATTTGGTTTATCAAAATTTGCAGGGAACCATTTTCCTGAATTAATAATTTCATCGCTGAAGTACTTATGCTTTTAAGAAAGTTCTGGAATATGTATAACCAATGCTATATCGTAACTTTCCTTCTGTTTTTTTAATTACCAGTTCCAGTCCATAAGCTTTGCCTTTAACATTTACAATATCTTTTTCAATGTTATCATCCATAACGAAATTTGTGCCACCTTTAAAATCAACCATATTCCTGATTTGCTTATAATATATTTCTGCAGAAGCTTCAAAATTGTTTTCAAATAACATTTCATAAAAGCCAACAGCAATCTGGTCACCAATCTGTGGTTTCAGGTAATAATCACAAAGTTTCCAGGTATCCGTTGGAGATATTGAAGTTGAATTGGAAAGAAGATGCAGGTATTGTCTTGTTCTGTTATAATTGATCTTGAAATGAATTCTTGTCTGAAAGACGGAAATTTAATGAGACTCTTGGCTCCAGTCCGGCATATTTGCTGGTTATTGCACCAGATTTGAAATTAAGTGTGTCGATAATTGTTGAATTGCTTTTTGAATATTCCGGATTATAGATCATGACGGATTTGGGGCCCAAATGAGAAATAAGCTGACAATCTCAATCCAACATTAACAGACAGAAAATCTGTCAGAATGAATTTGTCATCAATATATAAAGCTCCTTCCCAGTGCCTGTTCTTTTTCAATTGTATGGGGTACAACAAGTGATGAATCGCCATCAGGAAGATAACTCCCCGGATTGACAGCATATCTTGTAAGGTCAAGACCAAAATTTATTTCATTTCTGCCAAGGAACCAGTTAAAATCTGCTTTAAAGCCCGTACTGTTTATTTTATGAGAAAGTACAAATGCTTCTGTAGGCAGATACCTGGCTTGAAATATCATAATTATAAGAACTGTTATTCATTGAAAGCGATGAAAAGAATCTGCTGCTGAAAAAATGACGCCAGTTAAGGCAAAAATATTATTATCATAACTGTAAACTGTATCGGAATTGAATCGGAAAGAATCATGACTGGTATATGCTGAAAAATCTATTTTATTGTTTTTATTTATGTCGTAGGTAATCTTGCCGTTAAGATCATAGAAGGACGCCCTGCTGTTTTTAAGAGATCGGGTTATTGATCATTCCTAATATCCAGTTTGAATAGGTTGTACTTGCGGTAATAATATAAGTAAGTGTGTCTTTTATTATAGGACCTTCCAAAGATAAATGAGCAGTTATCGGGCTTATACCTGCACTGCCTGCAAATTCATTTCTGTTTCCTTCTTTTGTCCCGATATCGAGTACAGAAGAAATTCTCCCTCCATATCTGCTGGGAATACCGCCTTTATATAATGTGACATCTTTTATAATATCGGAATTGACAGCTGAGAAGAAGCCAAAGAAATGGGAGGAATTATAGATAGGGGCCCCATATAACAGAATAAGATTCTGATCGGCTGAACCACCTCTGACATTAAATCCGGCAGAACCCTCTCCAACCGACTGGACTCCGGGTATTAACAGAACACTCTTTATGATATCAGACTCCCCAAGTGAAGTAGGCAAAAGTTTAAAAGATGTAATGTTTATTTTCTCGGCACCTACCTCAAATCGCTGAAGTGTAACACTTTTCTGAGCAGAAACAACCGTCTCCTTTAAGAGGAATAAGCACACTGTTCATTTCAACGTTAAGCTCACCCGCACCATTAAGATTAAGGGTGATTATCTTTTCTTTCATACCGATAAATGAAAACTGAACCAGGTAAGTACCACGCGGAAGGGTCATAGTGTAAAACCCATATTCATTCGAAATTGTCCCGGTAGAAAGTTTTTTTACAAATACAGTGACCCCAGCCACAGCCTCTTTTGTATCCTTGTTTCTGATATATCCCGATATTACTACATTGCCGGGTTTATTTTTTTCAGCCGGATTACCTACCTCCACGGTAGAACTACCTGATATCAGCTGATTTTCACTGGTTCCTGAATACTCAGAAGGCGGAAGAAATTTACTGCTTTTTTCAGTTGAGGCATTTGAAACTTTTACAGAATAGCCCTTTGTAATTACAACATTTCCAAAATCATCAATATAATAATAAAGGGAATTCCCTTTTAAAAGATTATCCATGATACATGACAATGTCGTACATTCCGGATAATCGCCTATCCTAAGATCCTTCACCCACTCATCCATATAATAGAATTTTACAGGGAGAGTGCTTTCGACCTTCGTGACAAAATCTGTAAATGAAATATCTTTATAGTTTGTTGTTATCCTGTATTTTTCCTGGGCTCCAAGATTTACCGTTACAGATAATATTAAAATCAGGATAGATATCTTTAATCTCATAAATACAGGTCTATTGGCTTATACTATCGTAATACCTTATAACAGGTATGAAACTTTCCGGCAGCTTTCTGGAAATCCTTAATCTGTTTTTCTTAATGAAATCCTTTATCTGGTCTTTATTTTTATATAAAACTTTCAGTAATTCTTTTTTATTGGTTAACTGATGAATTATTCCATCTTTAAGAAGATATATCCTATATGTCTGATAAAACAGGTCGTACTTATCATCAACCGCAAGTAATTGAATTTCTTTCTTATACTTCACATATAATGATGTTTTGTTCTTATATAAAACATTTACATAGCCTTTAATACCATCCAGGCTATCCTCATCAGTATTAATAAATCTGTATGTCTTAAATCCAAAGGTCAGCGAAAAGCTGTCCACCATTTCCTTGTTCAGATTCAGAATAACTCCATAATTAGTAGGAGTGATTATCTCATCACTATAAATATCGTAACTTAAGTTTACGTTCTTAAATGTTTTACCATTCATTGTCAAAGAACCCGGCAAATAAACGCTGGAAAAAAGGAATTGATCTCCTTTGATGTTACTATAAATATTGTGCCATTCTTTCCCATTATAAAGAATCTGATTCTCTTTCAATGGATCCTGCTGACTATTGTTATAGTAGAAAGGTTCACTCAAGCCTGGCAGACAAGTTAATCCAAAACAAACCGGAATTAGGATAAGGATTATGCAAAGAAGTTTATATCTTTTCATTAAAAAGATTGCTAGGGTAAAAAGGTATCCCGGATAAATTTATCATTCTGTCTTTTTATGACATTTTATTCCACCAGAGACTTTATATATTGTCAAAAAATCGGTCACAAGATTAGGATTTATTTTTATTTGACAAACGTAATAAGAAAAATATTCCTGCACGTGATATACCCTGATCACCCTGAAGATAATAATATTCTGCAGAGAATATAATTTGAAGGAGTGACTGGTAAAAAAGCCAAAACACTTAAACACAGGGCAATATTGATTTCCATTGCACTAAGAATGTCAGATAAAGTACGTTTTAAAAGGTCTTAAAGGTATAAACATATTTTAGAGTAACTTAAATTCTTTGTGCAGAATATGGCCTATTTAATAATATTTAACACTTTTCACACTTATTTTAAAAGGCCACTGACTTTGAATACATACGCATACTGATGATCTTCCGGAGAAAGCACCGGAACGATTATATGAAGATTCTTTCCGGTTTTTTTGACAGATACCTGTTTGCCGGATCCTAATAGCATGGCTTGCACATTTTTGTCCGGGGTTATCCCTTTTAAAACAATTTCCCCTTTAGGCCAGTCAAGACAGATGATATAGACATTTTTATCCTTCTGAGTAAAAAAGATTGTTTTATTAGTTTCCGGGTTTATATCAATATCTTTTTTAGTCAATATAAAAGGTCTGGTATTAAAAATTGCTTCACCATTCGTTTTCAACCAATTACCTATCTGGATAAGTCTCTCCTGCATAATTACAGGTATTGTTCCGTCGGCAGCGGGTCCGATGTCGAGAAGCAAATTTCCTCCTTCAGATACTGTTGATACCAGTAGTCTGATAAGTTGTTCAGGCGTAGAATAATCTGCAAGCTCCTCAGTCCTGTTGTAACCAAAAGAATTGCCAATAGCCCGGCACTCTTCCCATGGATGAGGTACTGGATTATCGATTCCTTCTTTATCACCTACAAGACCATATTCAGTTGTATAAAACCCCCCATGTTTACTTCTTGTTTCACTTCCCCACCTGTCGTTAATCACGATATTATCTTTTACGGGAGACTCATTATAGAGCCATGCAATGAATTCCTCACTTTTCCAGTCTTTGCTAGGTTTATCCCACTCTCCGTCCGTCCACAGGATATCGGGTTTATAACGGGTAACGAGATCTTTCAATTGTGGAATCATATGCTCATCCACATATGCATTGAAATCATTCCTGTAAACAGGATTATACCATTCGTAAAGCGAATAATAAAAGCCCATATGCAGTCCTGCCTTCCTGACAGCGGAAGAGAGATCACCGCAAAGATCTCTGTGTGGTCCTATATCAACACTGTTCCAGTTCCAACTCTGTGCACTGGGCCAAAGGGTAAAGCCTTCGTGATGTTTGGAAGTCAGTACCACATATTTTGCACCTGATTCTTTAAATAGCTGAGCCCACTTTGCAGGATCAAAAAGCTCGGCTTTGAACATAGGAGCAAAATCCTGGTAACTGAAGTTCGGACCATAAGTTTGAGTATGAAACTTTTTAAAATACTTCTGGGTTTTCCCTGGTTCAGTCAATTTATTCCAATACCATTCAGCATACTTATCATACACACCTATGCTGTCTCCTGTTGGCCCCCATGAAGGCACAGAATAAACACCCCAGTGGATAAATATTCCGAATTTTGAATCCTGGAACCACTGCGGAACAGGCCTTTTATCAAGAGATTCCCATTCAGGTTTATAATTCTGGCCATTAAGATTTATTGTAAGAAACAATAAGATAGCAGGAATAAAACTTTTCATAAAATATTTTTTAATGACAGTCTCTCACTTCTCAAATAATTTTAAATGGATGTTCCTGATTGCTGAAGTAGTATACCAGGAAGCTATTCCAAATGGGACGGGACAATTCAACTTCAGGGCGGATTGAAAGTTTCTTTTTGCCGAGCTTATAATTGACTACCTGGGTAGTATCAATCCATGATTTAATAAACTTATCCGTTACAGCCAGCCTTATATGATACCATTTATTCGTATCAAAATTATGCAATGTTTTAGTCTCGTTTTCCGATGCATCTTTCCCGTCAATGCTGGAAAGCCCCACCGTGTTACCTCCCCATCCTCCAATAATAAGTGTACACGGATCCTTGCCGCATGGAAAGGTAATTCCGCAAAAGAAATCATTTCCCGTCACACGCATTGCATCAAGAGAAACTTCGTATCCGGTTCGCGGGAAGGCCTTCTTCCATGTTATCCCGGTACAACCCTCACCCATACCAAGAATGATCTTATCTCCTGAAACATATACAGGTCCCTGAGGACCAAAGTTTGTTATCTCCCATCCGCTGAGTGACTTTCCGTCAAAAAGCAGTGTTGAATCAACATTTTCCTGAGTTACAACAGATTCCTTTCCAGGAGTTGTATTTCCTCCTGAACAACCGGTAAAATAAACAAGACAGATAAGTATTATTAAAAATGAACAAGCGACCGTATGTTTTTCAGATTTGGGCATGCAAATTATTCTTCAGATTTCTTAAGCTCACGAACCGGTTTATCCAATATCTCTAATTCAGGTAATGTATTTTTATTATCCGTTGCTTTTAACTGTTCCAGCTTTCTGCCTGCAGGTAATACCCGGCTTTCCCATGAACCTATTGCATCATTATATCCTTTAAGTGCAGTCTTTAATCCTCCGCCAACTTTGTCAAGATGCTCGGCAAAAACATTTACTCTTCCATAAAAATCCATGGCAGCTTCCATAATTTGCAAAGCATTCTCAGTAATATTGTGCTGCTGCCACGACATAGCCACCGATTTCAGAACAACTATTAAAGTAGTGGGTGTAGCCAGAATTATTTTGTTATTCATAGCATCCTGCAACAAAGTTTTATCTGTCATCAACGCGACATTTAATGCAGATTCAACCTCCATGTAGAGAACAACAAAGTCAGGTGTATTTTCAAACTGAGCCCAGTATTGTTTTTTACTTAATTTATTGATATGATCCCTGAGGTCCCTGGCATGCTTTGAAAAAAGAAGGTTCCGTGAGTTTTCATCATCTGTTTCCAATGCCTGCAGGTAGGCATCTAGCGGCAATTTTGAATCAACAACCACATGGCTGTTACCCGGAAGATTAATGATCATATCGGGTTTCAACACCGAATCCTCTCCTTCGGTATAAACCTGCTCCACAAAATCACAATGGGCTGACAACCCGGAAAATTCGACAACACGTTTCAATCCAATTTCCCCCCACTTCCCCCTTACTCTCGGGTTTCTCAATGCATTTACAAGAGCCCCCGTTTCTTTCTGCAAACTCGCATTTGTTGCCTGAATATTTGACAACATTTCCGTGACCTGCCCAAATGTCTTTTCAGAACCTTTTTCAAGTTCTTCTATCCTTTTTTTATAACTGTCGATCGATTCCTTAACCGGTTTAAGCATCTCGGCTATAGCAGATTTGCGTTCATCAAGATTCCCCTCAGCCTCTTTGACATGAGTTTCAAGCTGTGATTTTGCCAGGTCAAGGAATTGTTTATTGTTCTGAGTCAATGCATCAGAAGCTGCCGATTTGAAGGTATCCACCATTGCTTTTCTCACTTCCTCGAGGCTGTTTGCCTGCGCTTCAACTTTTGATTGCAAAACACTGATCTGCCTTTTAAGCAGATTAATTTCTTCAGCCTTTGAAAACAGTTCCTTGTGGTATAATGAAGTCAGAGATGACTTAGTACCCAGATATCCTATCAGCGCACCAGTAACTAACCCGATAATTATATATATCACTATTCCCATCGCATATTTCTATTTGTTTCCAAATTTAATGGAATTAAGGGGAAAAGAGGCATAAAAGTTTCATTTTGCAGGTTTAATTATCTTAGCTTTAATAAGTATTCTAAAACTTTAAAGAGAGTTTCATCTGCAAATAAATATAGAAGACTTTAATTAAGGTTATGGCATTCAAATCTTTTGGAATTAAAACATTAAAAATTATGGCAAAACAGCTTGATTACTTTGTACATCATGTCTACTTCTGGTTAAAAAAACCGGGAAACGTTGAAAACAGGATGAAATTTGAAAAGGGACTGAAGGACCTTCTTACGATCGAAACAATTACGGGTAAGCATCTCGGTAAACCTGCATCTGACGAGCAGGGAGTTGTAGATAGTTCATATTCTTATTCCCTTCTGCTGACATTTAAAAGTAAGGAAGATCAGGATTTATATCAGAATCATCCGGCACACATTAAATTCATAGAAGAATATGAAGATCTATGGAAAAAAATTGTTGCCTATGATTCGGTCAGTTATTAAAATATTCTTATGAGAATATCTCTGTGCCACTTCCGGGAACTTAAAAATCAGAACCTGAAAATGGTTACCTTTAGGGGCACAGAGATCTGACGGAGTATATTCAATACCTACTTTAAAAAGACTTCCAGTACCGGAATTTCCACCGGTGGTTTCTGAACCGGCAAAGAAAGAGTGACATCATTTTTTGCTTCATCGCTGCCTTCGGTGAATCTGATTTCAGAAGCATCATGCAGAAACTGAACATATTTTACCTTATCGGCCATATCCGGAAGTACAAGAGTTCCCAACGGATATACTAATAAGTGAATATATAATCTTTTGGTTGTCGGATTATAGGTAAGAAGTGTGTTAGCCGGGGCAGTAAAACCTGAAGGAGCTTCAGTGCAGTCGTAGATAGAACGGCTGTTGAATTTCATCCATTCACCGATAGCCTTAAGTCTGTCCTGGGCCCTGTAGTCAAACATCCCCCTGGCAGTAGGACCAACGTTCAATAATAAATTACCTCCTTTACTTACTGATTCTATAAGAAGTTCAATAAGCTGAGCCGGACTTTTCCAGGTATTTTCATCGCGGTAATAACCCCATGAACCTGAGAATGTCTGACATGTTTCCCATGGAACTCTTTTTCCATTATATTCAGGCCACTTTGAAACCTGAACCTGTTCAGGTGTCGTGAAATCCCATCCACCAGCTACATCTTCAAGATCGAGCCGATCGTCAACGATTATACCCGGCTGGAGGGAACGGGCCATCTTAAGCAGATTTTCAGAATCCCAGTCATCGTGGCCTTTGCCATTCTTTCCAGGAAATGAAAAATCAAACCATATTATACTTATTTCGCCATAGTTGGTAAGCAGTTCTCTGACCTGATTTTTTATATATTCACGATATTTACTCATATCCCTTCCTTTATTAAGGCGTGCATAGGCAGAATCGGATGTCTGACGCTGCGGATGATATCTGTCAATTGTATAATCCGGGTGATGCCAGTCAAGAAGTGAATAATAGAACCCCACTTTTAACCCTTCAGCTCTGAAAGCTTCAACATATTCTTTTACTATGTCTTTCCCAAAAGGGGTATTGGTCGATTTATAGTCGGTAAATTTAGAGTCGAACAGGCAAAAACCTTCATGATGCTTTGCAGTGAGAACCACATATTTCATCCCGGCTGCTTTTGCCATTTTTGCCCACTCATGAGGATCCCACAAGTCGGGGTTGAAGATATCAAAGTATTTCTGGTATTGGTCATTTGTCATCCTCTCTGCATTCTTTACCCATTCATGACGTGCCGGCAAGGCATATAAACCCCAGTGAATGAACATTCCGAAACGGGCATCTGTCCACCATTTCATACGTTCAGCTTTTTGGGCATCTGTTTCTTTTGGAAGCTGGGCATTAGCTGATAGTGAAAAAATCAGCAACATAACCAACAACATTGAAGTAATTAAATTTCGTTTTTTCATAAATATGACATTTAGTTTCATGATTTGTTTTAATTGGGTATCCTAATATATAACTTTCAATAATCCATCAATATATTTTTTCATTTTATCATAATGAGATCCTTCCCAGTAGACCCGGTTGCACTCCGAACAAACTCTGAAGTTATTAAAAAACTTAGCCGTATTTGGCAATAACCTGTCAAGTATATCCTCCTTTAAAATATCCTTAAGCAACCCGTTGCATTCCATGCACCTGCTGAAGGGCAATGCCTGTTTTTTTAAATCAAATCTTAAAAATACCTCTTTTAATTGGATATCAGGAATTTGAGAACGTATCCAATATCCATGAGTAACTTTTTTATTCTTTAATAATTCTATGTCTCGTGTAATAATAATTCTTTTTTCTGACTTCGACAGGTTTATTATTTCCATATCGCTGTAATCTCTGCTGTAAAATGTATCAAAACCACATAACCTCAGATATTTAGCAAGTTTACCAAGATGGACATCAAGTATAAATCTGCTGACCCGAAGAGGTTTTGCTCTTAAATGTACGATCGGTGTTATATCAAGAGTTTCAAAAACGGGATAAACTGATATATGGTCTCCATCTCTGAGTCTATATGAAAAGCTTACAGAAAAACTGTTTACAATTACCAGGTCGACTTCAGAATGCGGAACACCTAGAGCTTCAATTGCATCTTTTACCGAAGGAGTTCCATTAAAGGAATAAGAGAATAGCTGTTTTCTCATTTCCCTTGGTAAGAACTCATTCAATTCCTCATAAAACCTGAACCAGACAAGGTTCATCTACTAATAATTTACTTAATAACTGATGCTACAATTTCATGTAAGTTCTCTGATGATAATGCGACCGGATTATTCTTAATATCGGTCCCAGAGCAAATCAATCCGATGTCTGTATCTCCTAATCCAAAGGTTTTTAACCCGACAAGATTCATATAATCAGCCAGTTTATTAAGATATTGAATAAACCCGTCGATATAATAACTCTCAGTTTTACAATTTTCATCGAGGAACAATTCTCCCAGATTTGCATATTTCTTCAAAGCAACGCTATTTTTATAAGTTTTTCTCAGTTCCCTGATATTGACCTCATTTGATTTTGCCATAAGAGTTCCGCAAATCAGGCCATGAGGTATATTGTACATCCCTCCTATCGATGATGCAAAACCGTGAACTGCACCAAGCCCTGCATTTGCAAGACAAATTCCTGAAGTAAGAGCGGCAAAAGACATCCCTGCTCTGGCTTCTAAATCTTCTCCATCAGAGTAACTTCTTTTTAATGAAGTTTTTATAGCCTTGAATCCTTCTACGGCAAGTGCATCGGTGTATTCATTTGATTTATCAGAAAGGTAGGCTTCTATAAGCTGGGTAAAACAGTCCATCCCGCTTGTAGCCGTGATATCTTTGGGACAGTTTAATGTAAGCAGAGGGTCAACAAGCGCTATATCAGGTACAAAGTTATCATGACGAAGTGATCTTTTAAATCCGTTGCTTCCAACGGAGGATATTACTGCATTTTTTGTAGCCTCACTCCCGGTGCCTGAAGTTGTTGGTACAGCAATATAGGGTAGCTTGTCTCCTGGATGCTTCTTAATGCCGACTCCCTCAAGAAACTCTGTAACAGATTCTGTTCTGCCGATCATAGCCGAAATCGCTTTCCCGGCATCGATCACACTGCCTCCGCCAATACCGATAACAAGTTTAATCCCTTCGTTCCTGAAAGATTTTGAAGCATTGTCAATAATATCGGGCGATGGTTCTCCTGTAACTGAAAGAACAGCATATTCAATTCCCTTATCTTTTAAATCCCGAAAAAGCCTTTCTGAATACTCGGATGTCAGAAAAGATCTCTTTCCTGTAAGAAGGAGGATCTTTTGACCATACTGAACAGCCATAGAAGGTAATTCATTGATCAGTCCGTTTCTTGAAGTATATTAAAGGTAACCGTGAAAACTGAAAAGGTTTTACCATTTTGATCTGTCATTTGGTTCAATAATGTTATATTTCACCCCATATCTTGGCTCTGCCATAAAATCATTTACCCGGTCGCGCCATTTCAGGTAATGAGCAGTTGTCTTATGTTCAGCTGCATCTGCTTCATTTTCATAGGCTTCATAAAGCATGAACTTACTGGTATCATCTGCCTGCTGAATAAGATCAAACCTGAAGATTACCCGGTTCTTTTACAGATTCGCGTTGATTTTCGGTTGTTGCTTCAATAAACCTTGGAACTGCTTCGGGTTTTACACGGACATGTACACAAGTCACTATCATGTTTTGCTTTTTTTAGTAAAGTTAAACGATTAGACATTAAGTTCAAACTTCTTCTTAATGTCTTGAAAAAACAACAATTTATATCCGGAATTTTCTATCTTGCTTATAATAATTTCTTCCTGTTATGAAACTGAGAAAATATGTTTTTTGCGCGCTGATCCCTCTATTTTTTTTTACACATTACCGGACTTATGCCCAGGCTGAACTGAAACATGATAATTTATTTGATTTTAACTGGCGGTTCCATAAAGGTGGTGCTTTAGGTGCAGAATCACCAGCATTTGACGATTCAAAATGGAGAGTTGTTGACCTTCCTCATGACTGGAGTATTGAAGATTTGCCCGGAACAGATTCCCCGTTCAATATTGATGCTATTAGCCAGGTTAACGGAGGCTTCACTACAGGAGGAACGGGTTGGTACAGGAAAGCTTTCAATATTCCGAAAACATTAAATAAGAAACAATTTATTATAATGTTCGAAGGTGTTTATATGAACGCTGATGTATGGCTCAACGGCGAATTTCTTGGAAATCATCCTTATGGTTATACAAGTTTCTGGTTTGACATTTCAGATAAAATAAAATTTGACAAAGAAAATATACTGGCAGTCAAAGTGAAAAATGAAGGAGAAAACAGCAGGTGGTACTCCGGATCCGGTATTTACAGGCATGTATGGCTGAAAGTGGTTTCACCTGTTCATGTTAAAACCTGGGGGACTTGCGTTACAACACCGGTTGTCAGCACAAAAGAGGCCCTGATAAACATAAAAACTTCAGTTGTAAACCGAAGCGATGCAATATCGGATATCAAACTTGTCACTAAAATTTTTAATGATAGCGGAAAGGAACAATCAGAGATTGAATCAAAAAAAACAATTAACCCCGGGCAAACAATTGAGATAATTCAGGAGATGAAATTGGCAAATCCTTCTTTATGGTCGACAGATTCTCCTATATTATATAAAGCAATATCTGAAATTTATGAACCTGAAGCACTTACTGATCAGGTTGAAACTGTATTCGGAATAAGATCTATATCATTCGACGCTGAAAATGGTTTCCTGTTAAATGGCAACCCTTTGAAATTAAAAGGTGGCTGTGTTCACCACGATAATGGCATTCTGGGTTCGAGGGCATTCGACAGAGCAGAAGAACGACGAGTCGAACTAATGAAAGCAAGCGGATTCAATGCGATAAGGTCGGCACATAATCCGCCGTCCCCTGCTCTTCTTGATGCTTGTGACCGCCTGGGCATGCTTGTTATTGACGAATCTTTCGACATGTGGAATGAGGCGAAAAATCCATATGATTATCATCTGTATTTCAATGAATGGTGGAAAAAAGATGTTGAAAGTATGATCCTTCGAGACAGGAATCATCCTTCGGTTATATTTTGGAGCATTGGAAATGAAATTCCGGATAATGACAAACCACAGATTGCAGAAATTGCAAAGATTCAAAGTGATTATATCCATGCTCTAGATCCGACAAGACCTGTCACTTCAGCAGTTAATGATCCGGTTCCTGCTAGAGATCCATATATTAAAGCTCTGGATGTTGCAGGGTACAATTACGCTTCGGGGTGGGAAGCTGATCAAAAAAACATTTACGAGACTGACCACAATAGGATGCCACAAAGGGTAATGGTTGGAACTGAGTCATTTCCGCTGGAAGCATTCGCAAGCTGGATGGATGTTATGGATCATCCGTATGTGATAGGCGATTTTGTATGGACCGGCTTTGATTATATTGGTGAAGCAAGCATTGGCTGGAGAGGTTATTTTCAGAAGCACGACTTTTTCCCATGGAATCTTGCTTATTGCGGTGATTTGGACATTTGCGGTTGGAAAAGAGCCCAGTCCTATTACAGGGATGTATTATGGAATAAGGACAAACTGTCAATCTGGATAACGCCTCCACAGCCTTCTTTTGCTTTAAACCCGGAAAGGCAATCATGGTCAAAATGGCATTGGACAGATGTTGCCGACGACTGGACATGGAACGGAAGCGAAGGGAAAATAATGGATGTGAATATATATTCTTCATGCAGCCAGGCAGAACTTTTCCTTAATGGGAGATCATTGGGAAAAAAGAATACGGATCGTTCGACAAAATATTTAGCAGCCTGGCAGGTACCTTATGAGGCAGGAACGCTTAGAGCAGTAGGGTTTTCAGGAGATAAACAAGTTGCTGCAGCTGAATTACATAGTTCAGGTAAAGTTATTCAAATCAAACTTTCTGCAGATCGGAATAAAATCATGGCCAATGGACAGGATTTAAGCTACATTACAATAGAACTCACTGATAACGATGGCATTTGCAATCCTAAAGCAGATAATTCGGTTTCATTTGAAATAGATGGTCCGGGGACCATTGCAGGTGTGGGTAATGCAAATCCTGTAAGCCTCGAAAGTTTTCAGAGTCCATTTCGGAAAGCGTGGCGTGGAAAGTGTATGGTAATTGTAAAATCTGATGCAATTCCAGGGAATATAGTTCTTAGAGCAACTTCTCCCGGGTTAAAAACTGCAAGTTTAAATATAGAAAGTAAATAATACCTTTTCCACATGATTTTATTTATTAATCCGCTCATTTAGAAAATAATATAGATAAAAGCTTTAATGCTTAATTACGCAATCGAGGCAAACTCCGTTTGATATTTGAAAAATAAATTCATAAATTGAAGTTCATTTGAACAATTAGAACCTATTTTCGTTAAAATCATGAACATGAAATGTTGATATTTTCATCTATTTATTAAGAATAAATGTACTTAAAATCTAAAAGGCAATTCATTGGAAGAGCGGTGCTGATTTCTGTATTTATCTTTTCTTTTTGTATAACAAACGGACAACAGACACCTCTTGATCCGATCTCTTACTGGGTTTTTAACCCAAGTATTTATAATCCAGGGATAGTTGGCAGCAAGGATTTTTTATCAATCGGGGTTAATGCAGCTTTCCTGGGGAATGCCAATACCCAGCTTATAAGTGGAGATGCCAGAATATCAAAGGCAAAATCCGGCTATTTTAATTCTCCGGCTATTATTGAATTTAAAAACATTGGAGTTGGGGGAACCGTTTTTCAGGATAATGTAGGTTTATCAAGGAATATTGGCATAAGCGCCTCAGGATCATACCAGATACCGATTAATACACATAAGCTCTCATTCCTTTCAATAGGAGCATCAATCAAAGGAGAATATAGCACTATCTCAAGCGATTCTATTCTTCCGGGAAGCTCTTTAAGAAAAACATTTTATCCTAATTTTGATCTTGGAATTTATTATTATGGCACCAATTTCTTTACTGGTATTTCCTGGATAAATATTCTAGGCAGCCCGTGGAAGCCTGATACTCTCGGATATTATAAAGTACCGGTTTCACGGCAATATTTTTTCACTGCCGGATATAAAATACTCTTAAGTAAATCATTGAACATTGTTCTGGAGCCATCTGTCTTAATTTCAGCTACTGATTCCACTTTAGGGAAAATAGCTGATAATATAAACCCTATTCTTAAACTCTACCTGGATAATTTTTGTATTGGAACATCATTACATAGCGGGGGGAAATTCTCAATTTTTGGTCAGTTCAGATATCCCAGATTATATATTGGAGCATTTTATGAACTTGAAAGCAAGACACCTTACTATAAAAGCGATCCTGTTATAGAATTCACAATGGGATTAAATATTCAGTATGATAAATCGAGACTTGCAAAGCATAGCCATTGGTAAAACTTACAAATATCTTTTGCCATGAAAAAAGTGTTAAAAATAAGGTCTTTTTTCTTTTTAAGCATTATTTTGATGTTAAACGTTCCTTATAATAATATCTGCGGGGAGATATATTCCAGAAATACCTACTATGCAATTAATGATGATACAATAAATTTCTCCCGGCTTATTGAGATAAATCCCTTCAGGCTTAAAATCATCCCACCTTCCTCAGGGGTTCAGTTTTATAAGGATGGTATTGTATTTTTATCAATGTCGACATACGAAAATAAGATGACACCGGATCAAATTTCCTTTGGTGCAGCTGAAGCATATTACGCCTCCATAAAAGATTCCGTCACGGGCAGACATATGATTTTTTCTTCAATATCGCCATTTTCATACCCTTGTGAAGCAATTACTTTCAGCAAAAACTATGATACAGTCTTATTTACAATAATCATCCAAAAAGATAAAAAGGAAAAAATCTGCATGGCGAAACATGGTACTGTTGGCAAAAACAAGGAAGGATGGATCACTGATATGATCCCTCTCGATTTTTGTAATGATAATTACAACTATTCGCATCCTGCATTATCACACGATGACAAAATGATAGTATTTGCTTCAGACAGAGAAGGTTCGTTAGGAGGTATGGATTTGTTTGTATCCAGATTAGTCAACGGCAAATGGTCAAAGCCTGAAAATCTGGGAAAGTCCATCAATACCCATGGGAATGAATTTTACCCTTTTCTTGATTCTGATGACAACTTGTTCTTTTCCTCTGACGGCTTGACCGGAAATGGCGGCTATGACATCTTCACCTGTAAATTTAACGGATCAGGCTGGGATAAGCCAAGAAATCTTTCTGATCATATCAATTCAAAAGACGATGATATTGCCTTTACCATTAATAAAATGGACGGGAAAACGGCTTTCTTTACACGCAGGGCAAAGTCAGGCAAAGATGAAGCGCAACTGTTCAGGGTAACCTTGAGACGAGGCCTTGAGAATAAGAATCAACTGAACTTAGTCTATGTATTCAATGGCAACCCTGTTCCAATGTCAAATTTTATTGCCTCTGCCAATAAGGAGGTTTTACAAATTGCAACCAGAAACACAAAATCAAAATCTGATACAGAATCTGTAAAAAATGATAGTGCAAAAATTTATAAAAAAATTAACACTCCAGTGATAATTCCACAAAAGGTGGCTGTTGTTAAACCTGACACAGTAACAAAAGCGCGCATTGCTAAAGAGGTACAGATAGAACCAACTAATAAACCACTAAGCGAACAAAGAGATATCGTAGTTTACAGGGTACAGCTGCTTCCAAATGCAAATCAAAAAGACTCAAAGGAAATGGTTATAAATGGTGTAAGTTATAAGATATATGAATATCTGTATAAAGGAGCTTATAGATATACAATAGGGGAATTTAGTACACTTTCGGCTGCTGTGACGTTACAAAACATCTGCAGGCGATCGGGATATACCCAATCATTTGTAGTTGCATTTAAAAATAATAGCAGATCACTGGATATGAATCTATTTAAATAACAATGCTTTGCCTGTGTTGTTTTAAAGAAGAAAAAATGCAACGAATACTCTTAGACAAACACCATTTTATCTTTAACGATCTCTTCCATGTCGTTCGTTCCATAGAGCCTTATACCTATGCTTGGTATTGCAAACTGAATTGCATCAGCAATAGGGTAAAAAACATCTTTAATATCGTCGAATTCCTTTAACTCATCAAATTCGTCAAGAGGCAGATATATATGTATTAATAAAATATAATCCGGATCATTTATTCTGGCCAGAACCCTGAGTATTTTTGATAACCACAACGATGATGAAGTATTGAAATACTCCAACTTTAGTCTAAAATTGGTGGTTGGTCGTGAGTTTGTAATATATTCATTTACCCAATTTAGTATAGGCTCATATACTTTAGCAGCATTTTCAGGAATAGATTTCCCTGAAAAAATAAGATCGCCTGTCATTGGATTCAGTTCAATTTGAGGAGTTTTGGGTGTCTCTTCAATTATTAAACTCTGTAAATCTTTCATTATATACTTTTTGAACCTCTATATAAGATTACTTTGCTTCCCTTTAGTAATCAAATTTAAACTTTACTTATATACACTCTTTGATTTTGATCAAATTCTGAAGGCCAATCATCAATTTATATTGACACTTCATAAACATAATTTAAAAAACCATGCATATTCGATCCTCTCTTTAATTAAATTCTAAAGTTTCATATTATTCCAGGGGGTTTATATCTGTTAAAAATATAAGTAAATAGAAGTGGATGCGTTTTGAACTGATTTTGAATTAATCTGTAATATTTTGAGTGCAATTAGCAACACAGTGGCCCAATAAACAACTTAAAGAACAGAGGATTCTTTGATGTATACGAATTTTCATCCAAACTTTGCTATCATTGGTCAAAAAGTTAATTATTAAGTTTTAGGATAATTTAATAAGATAAATATGCTGTATATGTCTGTAATTAAGCAGCTTAAATATGACAAATATGCAGAATAAATTCATTGTCTCAAAATCGCTTATAAATTTCATTATTTTTTGACGAAAATGTCTCTTTTGGTTATTAATGAACTTTTTTTATAGATATGGCATCAAATTTTATTGACTAATTAATAATTCAAAATCCCTCGTTTTATCGTTAGAGGACTTCTGCCTATTGCCGGTGGCCACCAGAATGTATAACTTTATTTTCTGAAGTTAAAGACAATTTTAATGAGAAACAGTATTACAATAAGCGATAAGGATATTATTAAATACCAAAGAAATAATACGCTGGTTAATTGGGGCCTGTCTTCAACGGATTCAGGGAGGAAGAATCTGGTAACTTAAAATGCTTGTCTTTGAAGGTTGTGAAAATTTTTCAAAATACATTGAATTATTGGGTCTCGAAAAAGATACAAATATGGTGGTTCTTCCTTCTCTGCACCACTATTATTATGATGCTGAAGAGATGATCAATGTCAAAACAGTTATTAATGTAAAGGAACTCAATCAGATAAAACAGCTAAAAAGTCTTCTTCATTCAATATTCCATATTATTCCACAAGACTGTAATTTTATCGGATGTTTTATAAACAATAAAAAGGAGAATGAGTTTGTTCTGAGCAGCAATCCCTCAGACTCGTATTATAAAAGGAATTTACATGCTATAGAGAATGGGATTGTGTCAAGCAGTCCTTTCTTGAACCGGATTTACAATTTAATTGATTCAAAGACAAATAAATACATGTCCGAAAGCAGCGTTTCAATATTGTTAGGAGAACATGGGTTTAAAGTTCTGGATATGACAGAATTAGATGGTCTGACATATTTCTGTGCACGATGTCTTCGGATTGCTGATAACTAATTGTATTTTCGGAATCGTAATTCACGATTTTTTATCATTCAATCAGACGTATTTTAATTTGAAGTCATTCTGATTATGGATTTTATTAATTACCTGGACCGTCATAAGATAATTCCATTTTTAAAGAAATGGAAACTATTGGGCATTTTGCTTGGAGCAATTGATATACTTGCAATTGCACTGGCTTTTCAGTGCGCTTTTTATATAAATTACCATTCGAAGTAGCATTTTTTTTCCTCAGAAGCAGAACTCTTAAGCTATTTATTTTAATCATCCTTTCTGGCTCCTTATACTATATTTAATTCAGGTTGCTGAAATACCAAGAACAAAACGTTACAGGGTTCTTTTTTACCAGTATTTTCAATCGACGGTGCTGGTCGTTATTCTGTTATTGATTTTCTATTTTGTTTTCAAATTATACCTTATCTCCCGACTTTTTCTTATTGAATTTGCTTTTTTTGGTTGCATTTTCCTTTTCCTGATACGATCATTGGAATATAAGGTATTCAGGATTTATAGGGCAAAAGGATATAACTTTATAAATGTTGTATTAATTGCTGATGATTCATCTATTGCGTTTATTGAAAGCCTGATTTCAAATAAAGAGTGGGGATACAGGATAATTGCAATATTTACAGGGTCAGAAAAGATTAAAGAAAAGTATGAAAAAGCAATAATACTGCTGCCGGATGAATATTTAACTGTGCTTAATGACCTGATGGAAGTTGATATAATTGATGAAGTGCTCTATTTTAAAGCAAGGTGATTCCCTCAGAAGTAAGAAATACAGTAAGATCATGTGAGGAACTAGGTGTAGTTTTCAGCCTAAACTATAACGATCAAAACAATAAACTAACAAATGCTATAAAGACTGAAATAGGAAACCAGAAATTCCTGACATTTATTAATATACCTCATAATTCATCTGCACTGGCTATTAAGAAAATTATGGATATCTCGTATATCATTTTTGATGATAATATGCTTGTCCCCTGTTTTTTTGACATCTCAATACTGATAAAAATGACATCCAAAGGTCCGGTAATATTCAAACAGTCAAGAGTAGGATTAAGGGGTCGTCAGTTCAGCCTTTACAAATTCAGGACCATGATTGTCAATGCAGAAAAACTTAAAAGAGATCTGGAAGGTGAAAATGAAATGGACGGACCCGTATTTAAAATAAAAGATGATCCCCGTGTTACTGACATTGGAAAATTCCTTCGACGAACAGGACTTGATGAATTGCCCCAGCTCGTTTAATATCCTGAAGGGTGAGATGTCATTGATCGGTCCTCGACCACCACTTCCTACCGAAACAATTCAATATAAGCGATGGCAGTTAAGACGGCTTTCTGTAAAACCAGGGTTATCATGTTTCTGGCAAATAAAGCCTGACAGAAACACTATTAAGTTTGAAAAATGGATGGAACTGGATTTAGCATATATAGATAATTGGTCTCTTCGATTAGATTTTATAATTTTACTAAAAACAATAAAAACAGTTTTTCGCTAGACAGGGTTTGTAATTTTCTTTAATTTATAACATATTCCAAAAAGAATGAAGTATAGTTATTATAAAGTAGCATAATTTTGATTATGATTTTTACTGCTTCATGTGTTCCAACAAAACAGTTAAGTTATTTTAATGATCTTAATGAACTAGCTGAACCGGGCATTAATCCAAGGACCCAGAAACTTATTATGCCGTTTGATAAACTTTACATCAAAGTGATTAGCATTGATCCACAGACAAGCCCCATTTTTAGCATGAATGAGGAGGAAAGAAATGGGAACTAACAATGGGATACTTGGTTACATGGTTGACGAAGCTGGAAATGTAAATTTCCCTTTTGTCGGAAATATTAATAACAAGACGCCGAACTCGAAGCAGACTAGACATAG
>CAVVGP010000077.1:0-4280 GCA_963747625.1 uncultured Bacteroidales bacterium
TTATTATGTATACTGCTTGAGCTTCAGTTACGTATTGCTAAATCATCTGGCCTGGGGATACTTTGATCATCCTCCGATGATCGCACTGATGATCAGGATCGGGTATTTTTTCTTCACAATGAACTGGGCGTAAGACTTCTTGTTGTATTTAGCCAGCTAGTGGCATTTTCAGTGATATCATACCGATGAAGAGCGGCGCGGTAAAAAGAAGAGAACGTATGGCTGTTTTTCATGATAGCCATGATTTCGTTTACAACATTTTCGGATTTATTTCAACTCCTGATGCTCCACTTATTCTTTTCTCTACTATTTTTCTTCTTACATGTAAACGATTCCTTGAAGAGGAGACCTGGAAAAATACATTATTCCTTGGTATTTCAATTGCAGCCCTCATGTACAGTAAGTATCATGGTGGAATTTTAATCCTCTCTATCGTTCTTTCAAACCTGGGATTACTGAAAAAGATAAAATTTTATGTTGCAGTATTCCTCTCAATATTATTATTTTTCCCACATCTTTTCTGGCAATTTTCAAACGATTTCCCTTCTGTGAAATATCACCTGATAGAAAGATATCAGCCTTTGACCCAAGACATGTACCTGAATATCTGTGTTAGCCAGTTTTTCTTCCAAAACCCGTTTATCCTTATTGTGTTAATTTGGATAATGGTTAAAGTAAAATTTAAAAATCTGTTTGATAAAGCTCTCTACTATCCTTTGCTGGGTTTCTTGATATTCTTTTTCATATCAAGTTTTCGATATCGTGTTGAAGCCCAGTGGACTGCTGTTGTTTGCATACCCATGGTAATTATTCTGATCAACAATGTTGAGTATAAACCATGGATCAGAAAGTATCTGAAATGGCTCTTTATTATTCTGTTCCCCCTTTTTCTTGTAGCAAGGTTAGCATGTATGATTGATTTTTTGCCGGTTTCCTTTTTTAAGAGTGAGTTTCATAGAAAGATACAATGGTCCAAAGATATAAGCAGGATTGCAGGGAACCGGCCGGTTATTTTCACCAATTCATACCAGCGGCCATCTGTTTATACTTTTTATACAGGAAAATTGGCTTATACCCTCGATAACCTCTCATATCGAAAAACACAATATGATATTTGGGATTTTGAAGAACAGGTTCACGGTAAAGAAGTTCTCTATGTTCCGCATTTTTTCACAGACTCATATAAAAAGCAGCTTACAAAAGAGGTTTTATCGGGAGGAGACTCTGTTTTTACCAAAGTCTTTAAGGACTTTCAGTCATTGCAGAAGGAGTGTGTAATACTTGATGAGAATCACTATACATTCAGGACAGACAGTATCAATACGATTCATCTAAAGATATTCAACCCCTATCCATATATTATCAATTTTCAGGCATAAAGAATTGCCGATAGTTTTCCAGATCGCTTTTATTAAGAAAGGGGATATTGTGGTTAAAAAAGATCTCGTACTTCTGCAGTATTTCCCAACTGAATGTCGGGGAAACAATATCGGCATACTGTAATTTCCCTATTAATGACTTACCAAAAGGTAAGTATAAGATTGCAATCTGCTCTGAAACTGGCATTCTTTATGACACATTTAACAGTAAATTCAAAGAAGCAACAGTTAAGAATTAATGGTTGAAATTCAGGTAATAGTTTGCTGTGAAATTCCATACTGATGTCACAATTATGGCAAGGAATTTAGCATAATAAAATCTCAGTTTCTTTTCAAACAGATAAATAATAAGGTTATTAATAAGAAGGCCGAACCGAAATTATTAAGAATGTACTATATTCAATAAGTACTTTAGGATTATTGCTCTCAAATGTCCAGAGCCTGTTAAACAGATAATTTGAACTTGCAGCTATTGTAAATCCGGCTGAGTTTGAGATATACCTGTTGATTTTGAGTTTTTCTTTAAGCAGAATGGTTATTGAAAAATCAACAAACATTCCGGAAAATCCTACAATAATAAATTTAAAAAACTTGAATATCATTCAGCGTTTCTAATATTTCGGCAAAGTCCAGCCATTATGGTATTCGGGGATAATAAATTTGTTGGCACTACTGGTTTTAAACGATTGTTTTGCATCATCCCAGCTAATCTTCTCTCCTGTGCGGAAGGCAATATTTCCCATCTGTGCGACAAGAGCCACATTCCTCCCTATATCGATACCTGCATGAAGTTTTTGAGGTGTATTGTTTTTGACGCAATCGAGGAAGTTTTTTACATGAAGATCCAGTCCGTCACCAACATTTTTCTGCACAGGAAGGCCTTCAATTCTCTGTTTTTCAGGAATTACTTCCCATCCATTGCGATCAAGAACAAGGGTTCCGTTTTCACCTATGTAAGACATTCCGTGAGGTCTTCTCCAGTTCCCCAGACCTATACCAATAGTATGTTCCCAGATCAACGTAAAATCCTTGAAGTCATAAACAGCTGTCATAGTGTCCGGAGTTTCCATCGCATCATCGGGGAATGCATATTTCCCTCCGATTGCCATCACAGATGCAGGGATATTTCTGTTCATGCCATATAAAATATAATCAATTAAATGAACCCCCCAGTCAGTCATCAGACCGCCTGCATAATCCCAGTACCATCTGAAAGTGAAATGGAAACGGTTTTTATTGAATGGGCGCTTTGGGGCCGGCCCAAGCCACATATCATAATCTACTCCTTCGGGAACTGCTGAATCGGGAACTTTAGGAACTGCACCTTTCCAATCGACATACGACCATGCTTTACAGGTACGTATACGGCCAAGTTTTCCTGATTTCAGATAGTTTATAGCATCGACAAAATGCGGCTGGCTTCTTTGCCATTGACCGACTTGTACAATTTTCCCGTGTTTATTAACAGCTTTTTGCATGATATTGATTTCGGCAATTGAATTACCGACCGGTTTTTCAGTATATGCATGTTCCCTGCTTCGAGTACATCTACCAGAATAAGACAATGCCAATGATCGGGTGTACCATTAATGATTAGATCTATATCCTTGTTCTCAAGCATTTTGCGGTAATCGACATATAATTTCGGTTTAGGGATCCCGCGTTTTATAAGTTCATCTGTTCTGTTAGTTAGCACATTCCGGTCAATGTCGCACATAGCTGCACATTCAATTTCAGGATTTTTCATGAACGATAACAGATCACTGAAACCCTGCCCATGTGCACCAATTAGTCCTACCCTGATCTTATCGCTTGCAGGAATACTCATTCTGGTTTTTGACAGCGAGTTTATAGGTATGACACTTCCGGCAGCCAATACTGACGCCGTTTTGATGAAATTTCTACGGGTGGAACTCATGATGGATTGTTTTTTAAACAGACGGCAAGGTAGTATATAAATTCAAAAAGATCAATCGGTCAATTATTAAAAAAACCTGCAAACGGATTATGTTATGGCATTATTATTAAATGGTGAGACGCCTAATCTGGTCGTCTCTACACAAAATTGATTCAATTATTGTGGTTTTGACAATAAATTTTTAAATTTACTGGATATTCAATGTTTACAATATCTTTTCATCGCTGCATAAGAATGGATAGTGCTATTATTAATAAGTAGTTAAATCGAATACAATGAAAAATTTTAGATTTTTTTCTGTTTTAATCCTTAGTGGATTTGTGTTTACAATTAGTTCAGCTCAAATCCAGAATCCTGATAAACCGATACCTGCAGATCCCAATATAAGAATTGGGCGGCTTGATAATGGGTTGACATATTATATTAAGGCAAATAAAAAGCCTGAGAAGAGAATGGAATTAAGACTTGCTGTAAATGCAGGATCAATATGTGAAACACCCGGTCAGCAAGGTTTAGCTCATTTTTGTGAACATATGTGCTTTGACGGCACTAAACATTTCCCAGGGAAATCAATGATCGATATGATGGAATCGCTAGGAGTTAAATTTGGTGCAGATTTAAATGCATATACCAGTTTTGATGAAACAATTTATATGCTGAAAGTTCCTACCGACTCCTCTCGAATGGATTAACAAAGGTTTCCAGGTATTGGCAGACTGGGCACACCAGGTCAACTTTGAAGACAAAGATATCGATAAAGAACGGGGTGTAATAACAGAAGAATGGCGATTGGGACTGGGTGCTGATGACCGGATGCGGAAAAAATATATCCCGGTCATTTTAAAAGGATCCAGATACGCAGAAAGACTTCCGATCGGTTTAATTGATGTAATAGAAAATTGCCCGCATGATACATTGAGGGCTTTCTATAAAACATGGTACCGTCCTGATCTGATGGCTGTTATAATTGTTGGCGACATTGA
>CAVVGP010000078.1:0-19660 GCA_963747625.1 uncultured Bacteroidales bacterium
CCAAGTGAATGACCTGCAACCATATCGGGTTTGAAAGAACCGGCAAGGACTTCTGCCAGAATTGTGGAATGAAGAAAAATGGCAGGTTGAGTAACCTTTGTCTGTTTCAGATCTTCATCCGTACCGGCAAACATAAGGTCAGATATCCTGAATCGAAGTATTGCGTTAGCTTTTTCGAATAATTCCTTTGCAGCGGGCGATTTTTCATAAAGATCCTTGCCCATTCCAATAAACTGGGCTCCCTGCCCTGGAAAAATATATGCTTTCATAGAATGGTTTAATGAAGTTTGGTACCGATAAGATGAATAAACTCCTCACGGGTATTCAGTTTTTCAAGAAATATTCCGGTAAAAGCGGACGTCGTTGTCACGGAGTTTTGTTTCTGCACCCCCCTTATCTGCATGCACATATGCTGTGCCTCAATAACAACAGCCACTCCTAATGGATTAAGGCAATCCTGAAGGCAGTCCCTTATTTGCATTGTAAGTCTTTCCTGGACCTGCAATCTCCTGCTGTAAGCCTCCACCACTCTGGCTATTTTACTAAGACCTGTAATATACTCGTTTGGAATATATGCAACATGAGCTTTACCATAAAATGGCAACATATGGTGTTCGCACATGGAATAGAGATCAATATCTTTCACTATAACCATCTGTTTATAATCCTCCTTGAACTTAGCGGAGTTTATTATTTCGCATGGATTATGATTATACCCCATTGTCAGATAATTGAGAGCTTTTGCTACTCTCACAGGTGTTTTTTCCAGCCCTTCTCTTCCAGGATCTTCGCCGATCAGCTTAAGTATCCTGCTGTACATCGATGCAATTTCTTTGATGGTTTCTTCATTCCATGTTTCAATTTTATTATAACCGTCTGAAATCTGACGGGTTCCATCATTTATCGTTTCTATTTTCTTAGCCATAATATTCGATTGAATTATTTTCAGTTTCTTCAATTTTAACACAATGAAGAGTTGCCCCTTCCTTTTCTATAATGGGTTTAAGTTCGTTCCATATACTAATTGCAATATTTTCAGTTGTAGCGATTTTCCCTTTCATAAAGTCAACCTCAAGATTAATGTTCATATGATCAATCTTACTAATTATGTTCTCTTGAATTATCTGTTTCAGGAGGCTGATATTCATTACAAAGCCATGTTCATCTGAAGGTTCACCCTTAACAGTAACCAATAAAATATAGTTGTGCCCATGCCAGTTAGGATTGGAACATTTCCCGAATATTTTTCTGTTTTCCTCATCGGACCATTCCTTCCTGAACATCCTGTGGGCTGCGCAGAATCTCTCCCGGCGTGTAAGATATATCATAATTTGGATTATTTATAATACAATATTAACTAATAATTTTGATCTTTATAAATCGTAAAAGCGATATATTTACTTCTCTTTCATTCCAATTGCACATAGGTATAATAATGTCAATTAAAATCTTATATGTTACTGCTACCAGGTCCGAATCTGAAACCCTGAAAGGAATGAATAGCTTTAAGTATTTCGCGGAAGGAACAGTTAAATTTGAAATATCCCCGCTGGTGACCGGCGTAGGATCAGTGGCTACTGCATGGTCTATGAATAATTGGATTACAGTTAATGGCAAGCCCGATCTTGCAATTAATTGCGGGATAGCAGGAAGCTATAAAGAAGAGTTTGTTCCGGGAGATGTCGTAATGCCTGTTTCAGATTGTTTTGCAGATGCCGGAATAGAAGATGGTGATAACTTTTTGACACTTCAAGAAGCCGGATTGATGAATGGGAATGAATTCCCTTATAAAAATGGTGTTATTTATGCCGATAAAAGGTATAATGACAAGTTAAAGCATTTATTAAAACCAGTCAGAGCCATTACGGTCAACACAGCTACAGGATCCGAAACTTCAAGGAAAAAGTTGCTGGAGAAATTTAATCCTGATATTGAGACTATGGAAGGTGCAACTTTTTTCTATATTTGCTGCAGGGAAAAAATTCCTTTTCTGGCTTTGAGGGCAATTTCAAACAGGGTTGAACCACGCAACAAAAACAATTGGAAAATTGACCTTGCACTTAATAATCTGTCAGAAAAACTAACAGATATACTTTTAATACTTTAGAGAATATATGAAATTAACTTTGGGGTTTTCACCATGTCCTAACGATACATTCATTTTTGATGCAATGGTGCATGGAAGAATCGATACAGAAGGGTTGGAGTTTGATTATTTGCTTACTGATGTTGAAGAGCTTAATACAAAGGCTTTTAATGCAGAATTCGACATTACAAAATTGAGTTACCATGCTTATGCCTACGTGGCAAAGGACTATCTGATACTTGATGCAGGAAGCGCCCTTGGTCACCGTAACGGGCCATTACTGATCAGTAAGCACAGAATTGGTGTATCGGAACTTCCGGGTTTGAGAATTGCTATACCGGGCAAGTATACCACAGCCAACCTTCTTTTCAGTATTGCCTGGCCCAATGTCGTAAATAAAAGGGAATATCTGTTTTCAAAAATTGAAGACGCTCTTTTAGAGGAGGAAGTCGATGCCGGATTGATAATTCATGAGACAAGATTTACATATTACAGAAGAGGCCTACATAAATTGGCCGATATGGGAGAATACTGGGAATCACTTACAGGGTTGCCAATACCTCTTGGTGCTATTGTTATAAAGAGGAACATTCCTGGCGATATAGCTCAGAAAGTCAACCGTATAGTCAGAAGAAGCCTTGAATATGCCTACAAAGATTCTTTCGCCTCTTATGATTTTGTATCGGGTAATGCAAGGGAGATGGACAGTACCGTTATGAATAACCATATCAAGTTGTTTGTGAATGAATATACTCTCAGTCTTGGCAGCAAAGGACGTGAGGCCATTGTCGAACTCTTCAGAATCGCCGTGGAAAAGGGTGTTATCCCTCAGTTGCCGGAGAGCATTTTTCTTACTTCACTTTGACCTCATTCTGGTATAAAAATGCTAAATTTGAACATACCTGTTTGTTCATTGTTTTTATTTTTGAAAGTATTAATTCAAAATATTTAAATCATGGCATTTGAACTACCAAAACTTCCGTACAAGCTAAACGCACTTGTTCCTTATATAAGTGAAGAGACGCTTGATTACCATTATGGTAAACATCACCAGGCTTATGTCAATAACCTGAACGGTTTAGTACCGGGAACTGAATTTGAAAAAGCCGATCTGGAAACAATTATTAAAAAAGCTGATGGAGGTATTTTTAATAATGCTTCGCAAGTATGGAATCACACATTTTATTTTGAATCCTTTGCCCATGACGGCAGAAGGTCGCCTAAAGGTGATATTTCAGAGGCAATAAATGCTTCTTTTGGTTCCTTTGATTCATTTAAAGAACAGTTTAACAAAGCTGCCGCAACCCTTTTCGGAGCTGGCTGGGCATGGCTGGCAAAAAAAGAAGACGGAACTCTTCAGATTATTCAGGAATCAAATGCCGGCAATCCTTTACGCAAAGGCCTCAAACCTCTTATAACCTGCGATGTATGGGAGCATGCATATTATATTGATTACAGGAATAAGCGACCTGACTACATAAAGTCATTCTGGGAAATTCTCGACTGGGATATTGTGTCAAAAAGGTTCTGATGGATTAATGTCTGAAATCATGAAGAAGAATAAATATAGTTAACTGCGAAAATTAACCTTGAGATTAACAAAAATTTAGAACATGGACTTAAAGGAACTCATATTCAAAACACGGTCTTATCGTCGTTTCGATGAATCATTTCAAGTTAATGCCAAAACTATTGAATCGTTGATTGATCTTGCACGTTTATCACCATCAGGTGCAAACAAACAGCCTTTGAAATATTTATACTACAATACTGATAAAGATTGTGAAAAGATTTTTCCATACCTCGCCTGGGCTGGTTACCTGACTGACTGGCCTGGACCGGATAAAGGGGAGAGGCCTTCGGCTTATATAATTATTCTTGGAGATAAATCACTTTCTGATACATTTGGGGTAGATCATGGAATAGCTGCTCATACTATTTTGCTTGGTGCAACAGAGGCCGGATTTGGAGGATGTATTATCGCATCAATCAAAAGGGATGAACTGAGCGACGAACTTAAGATCCCTGATGATTATGATATTCTTTTTGTTCTCGCACTTGGAAAACCGGTTGAAAATGTTTTAATTGAAGAGATAAAAGACAATGATGTGAAGTACTGGAGAGATAAAAATAAAAACCACCACGTACCTAAGAGGAGCTTAAATGAGCTTATAATCAAATTATAAATATAAAAATGAAGACAAACCGTCTTTCACTTTTCATTATTTTATTTTTCTTCTTGATTAACATTTGTTTCAGTCAGGAAAAGGAAGATTCAGCAATCAAAATTCTTTTTCATGGTGTCGTCATGGATGCGAGCACTCTTTCTCCTATATCCAACTCGCAGATTTCTATTAACCATGTTTTTTCTTCAGTGAGCAATTCTGACGGGACTTTTTCATTTTATGTGAACAAAAAAGATAGTGTACTCTTTAAACATCTCGGGTATAAGTCGACATTAATGTTGGTAAATGATACACTCTCCGGTCTGGAATTTGTTGCAGGTGTTTTTATGCAATCTGATACGTTATTGATCGGCGAAGTTGTTATTGTCCCAAGGCTAACCAATCTAAAATCCAAGATATTGAATTCGCCAAGCAGGAATACCCCCATGATGGAAAATGCAAGGTATAATGTTGCCATGTCAGCCTATCTTGGACGGACTACCCAGGGAAAACTTGGAGATCCGGGAGCTAATTATGATTTTATTCGCCAGAAACAAAATATTGATGCCTACGAGAAAGGTGGCATTCCATCCGACAAAATAGTTGGAATAAGCCCATTATTATTACTTCCTGCTGCTTATCTGCTTTTGCATGGTCCTCCGGAAAAGCCTGTACCGTATGAGCAGAAGCTGACTGATCAGGAACTCGCCAGGATTCAGAAAAAATACCTGGAATCACTGAATGAACAAAATTAAGAAGGAATATGGAATGAAGATCCATAACCCTTCCCGGGTAAAAATCGTTAATTCTTAAGTCTTTGAAGGTTTTATCCTTTGTAGAATATTGCTTTAATAATATGACTGGCCATCTTTGGATTTTCTTTCAGACGACGAGTTGAATAACCAAACCATTGTTTACCAAAAGGAACATAGACTCTCATTGCATGTCCTGCATTTACTATGCTCTCACGAAGCTTTGGAGTCACTCCGTATAACATCTGGAATTCATATAAATTTTTTGAAACACTATATTTCCTGATGAGTTCATAGGCAGATTCAATCAGATTTTTATCATGAGTAGCAATACCGACATGGATTTTATTTCTGAACATAAATTCGAGATCTTCCAGATAATGCTGGTTGATCTCATCATATTTTTTAAATGCAATTGATTCATGCTCAACATAAATTCCCTTGCAGAGCCTGAAACTTACCGGCACCTTCTTGGTGTTAAGATCAAGCATCTGTTGCAGATCATTAAATGTTCTTCTCAGGTAGGCCTGTACAACAAGTCCTACGTTTGCAGGAAATTCAGCCTTGAGTCTGCGGAATAATGCAATCTCGTCATCAGTGCATGGAGAGTCCTCCATATCAATTCTTATAAATCCATTGTATGTGGCAACTTTTGCAATTATCTCACGGATATGTTTATAGCAGATTTCCTTGTCAATAAGTAATCCAAAACTGGTGGGTTTAAGCGAAAAATTTCCATCAATATCGTTTTTGAAGGAAATATCTATAAGATTGAGATACTCTTCTTTATTCGTTTCCGCTTCTTCAAGAGTTTTTATAAATTCCCCAAGTACATCCAAAGTAACTTTTATTTTATTGTTGTTCAGTTCTTTAGATACCCGCATTGCATCGTCAATAGATTCTCCGGATATATAAGCTCTTGAAAATATCCATATGAATTTTTTTGGAAAATAGGGTAAAATTGCCGCGATTAATTTGTTGAACATAATTAGAATTTAAAGTTTAATAAATTAACTTTCTTTTTATCTGATTTAAAATGCTAATAAAACAGATTACAAATTGTTTTTTAATGACCTTTGTCAGTCTGAGAACATGAAAAAAGATTGAATTCCTTTATTTTGAAGAAACTTTTCTATATTATGCAACCTTTTATTTTTTTAAAAAGTCTTAGAATTGTCCTCAGTTTATGATGAGCGACCGGCAAATAATAGAGTTGTGTGCTAAGCATGACAGAAAAGCACAACAGGTACTTTATGATAAGTATTCACGCCTGTTGCTTGGTGTATGTCTCAGGTATGCAACTGATAAAGCTGAGGCTGAGGATATTTTACAGGACAGTTTTTTGAAGATATTTTATAGTATAAAGGATTTTAAAGGATCAGGTTCTTTCACAGGCTGGTTAAGGAAGGTGGCAGTAAACACCGCAATAACTCATTACCACAAACACTTGAAATTCAGGTATCATGTTGATATTGATGAGTACATAACCACAGAAACAGGAGTGATGAGTTTTGAGGAAGATTTTTTTACTTCCGACGAATTATATAAGGTGCTTAATGAACTGCCGGAAGGGTACAGAATGGTATTCAACCTGTATGCAGTAGAAGGATATAAACACAAAGAAATCGCGGAACTGCTTGGAATAGATACCAATACATCAAAATCGCAGTATAGCAGGGCAAAAGCTGTAATTAGAGATAAACTTGAAAAGGCAGGGAAACTAAAAAGCAGTTATAAGGAGATCGGCTGATACATTATTTTATATCGGATTTTAAGTGAATTGAAAACAAAAAAGGAAAATATTAATTTAAAGGAATTATTCAGACAGAAACTGGAATATGCTGAGGTTATCCCGGATGCAGCAGTAAAATCAAAGCTTATGCACCGAGTGGCCTTAAAGGAATTCTTGCGTTTTAATCCCGTCAGATTAAATATATTCTACCTGGGAGGAATCCTTATAACCGGACTCACTGCCGCAGTAATTCTATTTTCAGGACAGGGAAACACTCAAGATCTTAATCGTACCAACACAGTAGTAAATTTAGTCAAATCTGATACAAGCCATTATTTTGTAGTCAAGGTTGAACAACCTGTCAGGATAGAACCGGATAAATCCAATATAACTAAGAATAAGTCAGATAATACAAGCAGGGAAACTCAGATTCCAGTTAAATCTGTAACAGAATACTCAAAACCGGCTGAATCACACAAAGCAATACTTTCTATGCCTGCCAGCATAAGCAGGACATTAACAAATAATAACTTATTTACGGGAGTTAAAGTTGATAAAAATAAGCTTCAGGAAGAATTTAACACCGATGAATCGTTAATTGAGCCAAATAATTCAGCCGGTTGCGCACCTTTGAAAATAAAGTTTCATAATAATTCAACTTTGTTTGATTCGTGCAGATGGACATTCGGTGATGGTGGTTATTCCAACAGCAAGGATCCGGAATGGATTTTTGATGTTGAGGGAGAATATAAAGTTGTTTTGCAGGTTTTTGGCCCCAATGGAAGGTATTTATCTTCAACTGCCTCAGTAACAGTACATCCCCGGCCCAGGGCCCATTTTGAAATAACTCCCGGGAAAGCTGTTCTCCCGGATGATGAGATTCGTTTTCTTAATTATTCAACAAATGCAGTTCAGTTCAGGTGGGACTTTGGAGATGGATCTGCTTCAGAATTCTTCGAACCCACCCATACATATAAAAATTACAGTACTTACAACGTCAGGCTTGTGGTATTTTCAGAATGGGGGTGTTCAGATTCAATGACTGTTATAAATGCATTTTCGGGCTCCGAATACTTTATCGATTTTCCGAATGCTTTTATACCGAATGTCCAGGGACCAACAGGAGGATATTATTCAACAAAAAGTGATGAAAATGCACAGGTATTTCATCCATCATATTCCGGTGTATCTGATTATCAGCTAAAAATATTCAGCAAGCTCGGCATTCAGATTTTTGAAAGCAATGATGTAAACTTAGGCTGGGATGGTTATAATAACGGTCAGTTGTGTGAATCCGGCGTTTACATCTGGAAAGTCCGGGTAAATTCAGAAACGGCGAACCTTTTATTAAAATGGGAGATGTGACTCTTCTTAAAAACTGATATATCCCAAAGCATCAAATTATTTTATTTGTCATCTAAAGATCAGCTTTAAACAAGGACATCCGTCAGCATTATTTTCCTTTCTGTTAAAATTTATGGACAAAGACGAATCTTTTAGATATAAAATTCGTTAAATCGTATTAGATTTTAAATTCAATTGACTATTTTCGTCAATATAAACCTAACCAGATCGATCTTGGTGAAGCGGATAATATATTTGCTCTTACTGTCATTCATAATATTAACGGATAGTTTAGGTCAGGATCCTACATTCTCCCAGTTTTATGCCAATTCGCTCTATCTCTCTCCATCGTTTGCCGGTGCGACTTCTGAGTACAGGTTATCAATGAATTACAGGGATCAATGGCCTTCTGTTCCTGGAGTATTCAATACTTACAGTATTTCATTTGATAAAGCCCTTCCTAACTTCAATTCCGGTATAGGCGTGCTTGCAACTTATGACGTAGCAGGATCGGGAAATCTGAGTACTACAAATATAGGACTTCTTTATTCTTATGATTTTAATATTAATAAAGACTGGCATATCAGGCCCGGAATTAATTTTAAATTCTATTACCTTGGTCTTGATATCGGGAAACTTGTCTTTAACAGCCAGATAACCGGTAGTGGGACAACGCCGGCTGTAACACCTCCTCCTTTTAGTAATGTGGCAGATGTTGATTTCGCTTCCTCCGCGCTGGTATATAATCAGAGTACCTGGGTCGGGGTTACTCTCGATCATCTGCTGACTCCTAAAACATCATTTTATGGTGATAATTCAACTCTTCCGATAAAATTTAATTTATACGGAGGGACACAGATTTTAAGAACCACACGGCTTCGCCAAAAGATGCAGGAGGTCCTTTCTATTGCTTTTAACTTTCAGATGCAGGGAAAATTCTATCAGTCAGATATAGGCCTCTATTATTATAAAGATCCTCTTATTTTCGGAATATGGTACAGAGGTATACCTTTCGTCACGAACCAGCCAGGAGACGCTATAATTGGACTCATTGGAATTAAAACAAAGCAGCTTCATATAGGTTATAGCTACGATTTCACAATTTCCAGCCTTATAGGTTCAACTGGTGGTGCACATGAAATTTCTCTTGTTTACGAATTTAATAACCTTTCGCTGGGGCAGCTCAAAAAAAGGATAAGAGCAATACCTTGTCCTGAATTTTAATTGGCGTTTTTCTGGCAAAATGGTAAAAGCAACTTCAGTCAGATTCAGTAAACATTTATTACTTGTCGCGTTGTTCCGTAATGCCATGGCATCTTCTCAATTAAAACAAGTTAAAATTTTCAGGGTGAGTTAGTCTCATTTATTAAAATAGTTATATTTGCCCATATCTAATGTTTAACAAATATTCAATTTGAAATGAAGAAACTTTCTGTAGCGCTGTTTGTTGTTTTGTTTCTGGCTGTAGCAGGCCTTTATTTTTTACATTTTTCGGGGGATAAGAAAAATAAAAAGGATGAATCAACAATTACCCATACCGGATCCCCGGCCCAGGGGATTGCTTTTATAAATATCGATACAGTTATCACCAAGTTTAACATGTTTCTTGACAAAAGGAATGATCTGATGGAAAAGCAAAAAAACGCTGAAGCAGAACTTAATTCAAAGGGGAGCCAATATGAGAAAAATGCAAAGGATTATCAGGATAAGGTAAACAAAGGCCTTGTTACAAGAGCCTCTGCAGCTCAGATTGAACAATCGCTTGTTCAGGAACAACAGGAACTTGTATCCCTGCGTGATAAACTCCAGTCCAACCTTGTGGAAGAAGAGCAGGTTATGAACCGTCAGATACTTGAATATATTACAAAATTCCTTGAGGAAAACAGGTCAGATTACAACTATCAGTATATCCTTGGAAAAAGTTTTGGAAGCGTTGTTCTGTATGGCGATAATGCCTTGGACATAACTCAGAAAGTACTTGACGCAATTAATAAAAAGTACAAGGGCGAGAAAAAATAAAAACCATGGGTTTTGCCTCAGCCTATCTCAAAGAAAGGGCTTTCTTCCCTCAGAAAATTATTGAGGCAATCGATCGTGATACGGGTATAATTGTTGTTGTTCCTGCTTATAATGAACCAGGAATAACCGGGCTGCTCGATTCTCTTGCAAAATGCAGGGAACCGGAATGCAAAGTTGAAGTAATTATTGTAATTAACGCCCCTGACGATGCTACAAATGAGAGTTAAGAGAATAATCAGAACACTTTTTACAATATTGAAAGCTGGAAGAAAAACAATAATCAATGTTTCTTCCAGCTTTTTGTTTTCATGGTGGAGAAGGCTTCTGTAAAAGGTTGGGGTGTCGGACTCGCGAGGAAAACAGGAATGGATGAAGCAGTACGCCGGTTCAATATTATTAATAACCCCGATGGAGTAATTCTTAATCTCGATGCGGACTGTACTGTGGATTGGAATTACTTTAATTCCGTATGCAGTGAATTATACCTGAAAAAAGATCGTTCCGCCTGTTCAATCTATTTTGAGCATCCTCTTTCAGGTACCGGTTACCAGGGGAATATCTTTAAATATATAACATTATATGAGTTGCACCTGCGTTATTATTTTCAGGGACTTGCTTATTCAGGATTCCCTTATGTTTTCCATACAGTGGGATCAGCGATTGCCGTAAAGGCACTGCCATATATAAAAGCGGGAGGCATGAACAGAAGAGAGGCTGGTGAGGATTTTTATTTTATACAGAAACTTGTTCCTGCGGGAGGCTATTTCAGTCTTAACTCTACAACTGTTTACCCGTCACCGAGGGCATCTGCCAGGGTACCGTTCGGAACAGGAGCTTCCATAAGAAAACTAAGCTCTGATCAAAGCTCTGTATTTTTGACCTATAATGTATTGGCATTTAATGAGCTACGGATATTTTTTGGAATGACAGATTTGTTTTATGAATCAGGTCCACAGGAATTACAGGGACTTTTTAGTCTGATTCCCCAGGGCCTCAGGTTATTCCTTGATGAAAATGAATGGATTGAAAAAATGACAGAGATAAAGAATAATACATCCAGTACAGGTTCATTTAAAAAAAGATTTTTCGGATGGTTTAACATGTTCAGAATAGTGAAATACCTGAATATTGTTCATTTAAATTTTTTTGAAAAAAAACCTGTTGATATCTCCGCTTCAGAACTTCTCAGTGCCTCCGGAAGGATATTTGAATCAAAGGAACCTCTTGATCTGTTATTGTACTTCAGGACGCTGGAAAAAAATGCATGAACACATCAGTGATTCTATGTTTTTTTTTGCTTTGAGTGACCTTAATTGAGTTTTATTTATTGCTCCTTGTAATCTTCCTGTCCTCCGACGGTGTAAGAATTATATAGAGATCTTCATCAGGTTTCTTCATGTGATATTGTTCCCGGGCAAATTTTTCAAGGTTACGGTTGTCGGTTTTCAATTCATGGAGCATCTGTTTGTCTTCTTCGATACGCCTGGTATAATACTCCTTGTCGATTTTGAGCTTATGCAGCTCTCTCATGTCACGGTATCGTGCAACAAGGTTATTGGAATCTAAAAGTAGTATCCATACAATAAAAATAATGATTGTCAGGATATATTTATTCCTGATTATTGCAGGGATTTTATCTTTAAAATTAAACCTGAGAATCATGATACAAACCTACTATTTTTTTTTTAACCGCCACTCATAAGATACAGCATCTGTACATCATCGCCATTTTGTATAAAAGTGGTATCATATTTTTCTTTTGCGATCAGAATGCCATTTATTTTTATTACTCTCATTTTAAATGAAAATTTTTTCTGGAGAAGCATTTCATTCACACTGATTGAATCCTTCATGAATTCTTCTTCCCGGTTATTTAATAATATTTTCATTAATATTGATTTTCCAGTCACTTAATATTCATAAGAAGTTCTATCACAATATTTGCCTGCATGTTGGCAACAATACCGACACGGGGTGCGAGAGGTGGTAAATCCTCAGATACTTCCGAATATTCATCACCGCAAACATAAAGTGAATCATCTATTTTTCTGCTGCTTATATCATTCGTTTTTCCCCATCCTGCCATTCCCGATCCTACAATTACAGGAATGCCGGCCATTTTAGTCTGAACAGTTTCAATCAGCATCTCTTTCATGTCTGATCTGTCAAAAGCTTCAACAATTATATTGCAACCTGAAAATATCTCAGCAATATTAATTCTGTCAAGCCTCTTCTGGTGTATAATAACAAAGACATCAGGATTAATGCGTGCAATATTCTCTTTCAGAGCAACAGTTTTCATCATACCGATCTGATCGGTGAAATAATATTGGCGGTTAAGATTTGGCTCCTCAATAACATCAAAATCGGCAATAACCAATGTTCCAATGCCGCATCTCGCCAGTGCTACGGCACAGTTTGAGCCAAGACCTCCTGCTCCGGCAATTCCGACCCTGAATTTTGAGAGATGAGTTTTAATTTCAGAGAATCTCATTTTTACACCTGCCCTGTATTAACGTCATTAATTTAAGCAGAAAAGAAACATAGAATAACCCGGAACCACTTCCAATTTACTTTCCGCTTAATTTTAACTTCAAGAATAATCCAACCGAAAGATAAGAACCTTTTAATGTTTTTACAAATGAGACATCCGTACCATTCTGACCAATATCATGTTAAATGACATAATAAAATTATACTTTTGAAAATATTTTGCTCTGCATTTATAAGCCGCTAAAATTAAAAGCTATGGATATAAATTCAATTAAGGGAAAGCATAAACTTTTAAAAGGCTGGAATTATACCTGGACCCCTCTGAATAAAGGTTATACCGATAAGATACTTTACATTAATGTTGGTACAACAGAAATCAGGGAAAAAAATGTACCTCTTGTCATGAAAGAAAAATTCATAGGAGGAAAAGGGTATGGACTAAGGCTTCTCTGGGATGCAACAAAACCTGAAACAAAATGGGATGATCCTGAAAACGAAATTATCATTTCCTCAGGTCCTGTTGGTGGAATTACACAGTATTCGGGAAGCGGCAAATCGCTGGTAGTGAGTCTGTCGCCTCAGACAGACTCAGTGATGGACAGTAATGTTGGTGGATTCTTTGGTCCATTCCTCAAATTTTCAGGATTTGATGCAATTGAACTTCAGGGAAAAGCAGGTAAAGATGTAATTATTTTTATAGATGGAATAAACCATAGGATTGAAATATTAGAAGCTCCTGAAGATGCCACGGATAGTCATTTACTCGGAGAACAGCTTACAGAAATTTTTGCCGATAACGATAATGAGAAGAAAAATATCGGAGTCGTTTCAACCGGATCTGCTGCTGAACATTCGCTGATCGGGATGCTTAACTTCAGTTTTTACGATTCCAAACGGAAAAAGGTAAGGTTAAAACAAGCGGGAAGAGGCGGAATAGGCACGGTATTCAGAAATAAGAAGATTAAAGCGATTGTATGTAAAATTCCCGGGGTGAAAGGTAACCTCAATAATGTGGATGATCTTGAGGCTATTATGGAGAGAGGTAAAAGATTTAACCGCGAGATCAGGGAATTAGACGCTAAACAGTGCCGAATGAGAGAAGTCGGAACGGCACATTTGATGGAAGTAATGAATGATCACGACCTGCTGCCGGTGATGAACTACAAATATGGCAGCCATCCGGATTCATATAAAATTGATTCTTCTATTTGGAAAAGAAATTTCACCCAAAATATACCCGATGGTTGCTGGATAGGTTGCAATATGTCGTGCAGTAAAGGGATTGATGATTATATCCTGAAGACGGGTCCATATAAGGGCCAGAAAGTTATTGTTGATGGTCCTGAATATGAGAATGCTGCAGGTCTTGGATCGAATTGCGGAATATTCGATCCTGACTATATTATTGAGACTAATTTTTACTGTGATACTTACGGGATCTGCACCATAACATGGAGCACTTCTACAGCATTTATAATGGAGTGCTATCAGAATGGAATTCTTAATAAGGAGAGAACAGGAGGGCTTGAGCTGAACTTTGGCAATGCTGATGCTGCACTGGAAATGTTACATCAGCTTGCCCGTGGAGAAGGCTTCGGAAAGGTTGCGGGAACAGGAGTACGAAAGATGAAAGAGCTTTTTATTAAAAACGGATGGGGTGATCCTGCATTTCTTAATGATATTGGAATGGAAAATAAGGGACTTGAATATTCCCAGTATATGTCGAAGGAGTCTCTTGCACAACAGGGAGGTTTTGCCCTTACAAACAAAGGACCACAGCATGATGAAGCATGGCTTATATTTATGGATATGGTTAATAACCAGATACCGACATTCGAAAATAAAGCTGAGGCATTGCATTATTTCCCGATGTTCCGGACATGGTTCGGACTTGTCGGTATGTGTAAACTGCCATGGAATGATGTAGAACCGGAAAATAATGCACAAACCGATGAACCTGCAAAAGTGCCTGAACATGTTGATAATTATATAACTATTTATAAGGCAGTTACAGGTCGCGAATTTGATAAGAAACGATTGGTGGCTGATTCTGAAAGGGTTTATAATTTTCAAAGAGTATTTAACCTGAGACGTGGTTTTGGAACACGCATTCACGACAGGCAGCCATATCGGGCAGCTGGCCCTGTTACAACCGAGGAGTATGAATCCAGGTCTGAACGTTATGATAAACAGCTTAAAGAAAAGATCGGATTCGATCCGGCCGGAAAGACAACAATTGAGAAAATGAAGGTACTTAGGAAATATCGTGAGGAACAGTATGAATCCCTTATAGATGCAGTGTATAAAAGAAGAGGGTGGAATAGAAATGGCGTTCCTACAATTGAATTCCTGAAAAAGATTGGAATGGATTTTCCGGAAGTGATTGATGTGGTTAAGGATTTCCAGTAGAGGCAGTCTTCAGAAGTTAATGGATTTCGACTTTTTCAACAGCGCCTGCCTGCCAGTAGGCAGGGTTAATTGATATCTGCTTTTGAGGCACCCTCTATGTTAATTATTTGTAATTTTAGGAGTCTCTGCTGTGTTTAACATAAAATCAAATTTAATGTTTAATCCTGCCTTCACTGTAAACCATTTACTAATTTTGAGGTTTTCAAGTAGATGTGTAATAAATTATAACCTATGAGAATTTTTACTGTTTTATCTATATTATTACCCTTGCTGCCAGTGAGATCTGTTAAGCAATCAGATGATCAGCATAAGGAACTGATTATATTTCATGCAGGGTCGCTTTCACTGCCTTTAAAACAGGTAACCCTTGAGTATGAAAAAAGAAATCCAGGAACAAAGATTTTTCTGAATCATCCGAACCTTGATTGTGCAAGAAAGGTCACAGAACTGAAAAAACCATGTGATATAGTAGCTTCATCAGATTACTTTGTTATAAATGAGCTCCTTATTCCTGATTATGCAACCTGGAGGTTAGGTTTCGCTACCAATGAGATCGTTATAGCTTACCAGGTTGCATAATCAGGAATAAGAAGCTTATTTATAACAAAGTAATCTGATGAAGCTACTATATCACATGGTTTTTTCAGTTCTGTGACCTTTTTCCATAAAGGAGGCTTAGGATAATTTAAGAAAAATCTTTGTTCCTGGATTTCTTTTTTCATACTCAAGGGTTACCTGTTTTAAAGGCAGTGAAAGCGACCCTGCATGAAATATAATCAGTTCCTTATGCTGATCATCTGATTGCTTAACAGATCTCACTGGCAGCAAGGGTAATAATATAGATAAAACAGTAAAAATTCTCATAGGTTATAATTTATTACACATCTACTTGAAAACCTCAAAATTAGTAAATGGTTTACAGTGAAGGCAGGATTAAACATTAAATTTGATTTTATGTTAAACACAGCAGAGACTCCTAAAATTACAAATAATTAACATAGAGGGTGCCTCAAAAGCAGATATCAATTAACCCTGCCTACTGGCAGGCAGGCGCTGTTGAAAAAGTCGAAATCCATTAACTTCTGAAGACTGCCTCTACTGGAAATCCTTAACCACATCAATCACTTCCGGAAAATCCATTCCAATCTTTTTCAGGAATTCAATTGTAGGAACGCCATTTCTATTCCACCCTCTTCTTTTATACACTGCATCTATAAGGGATTCATACTGTTCCTCACGATATTTCCTAAGTACCTTCATTTTCTCAATTGTTGTCTTTCCGGCCGGATCGAATCCGATCTTTTCTTTAAGCTGTTTATCATAACGTTCAGACCTGGATTCATACTCCTCGGTTGTAACAGGGCCAGCTGCCCGATATGGCTGCCTGTCGTGAATGCGTGTTCCAAAACCACGTCTCAGGTTAAATACTCTTTGAAAATTATAAACCCTTTCAGAATCAGCCACCAATCGTTTCTTATCAAATTCGCGACCTGTAACTGCCTTATAAATAGTTATATAATTATCAACATGTTCAGGCACTTTTGCAGGTTCATCGGTTTGTGCATTATTTTCCGGTTCTACATCATTCCATGGCAGTTTACACAGACCGACAAGTCCGAACCATGTCCGGAACATCGGGAAATAATGCAATGCCTCAGCTTTATTTTCGAATGTCGGTATCTGGTTATTAACCATATCCATAAATATAAGCCATGCTTCATCATGCTGTGGTCCTTTGTTTGTAAGGGCAAAACCTCCCTGTTGTGCAAGAGACTCCTTGAAATATACTGGGAATATTCAAGTCCCTTATTTTCCATTCCAATATCATTAAGAAATGCAGGATCACCCCATCCGTTTTTAATAAAAAGCTCTTTCATCTTTCGTACTCCTGTTCCCGCAACCTTTCCGAAGCCTTCTCCACGGGCAAGCTGATGTAACATTTCCAGTGCAGCATCAGCATTGCCAAAGTTCAGCTCAAGCCCTCCTGTTCTCTCCTTATTAAGAATTCCATTCTGATAGCACTCCATTATAAATGCTGTAGAAGTGCTCCATGTTATGGTGCAGATCCCGTAAGTATCACAGTAAAAATTAGTCTCAATAATATAGTCAGGATCGAATATTCCGCAATTCGATCCAAGACCTGCAGCATTCTCATATTCAGGACCATCAACAATAACTTTCTGGCCCTTATATGGACCCGTCTTCAGGATATAATCATCAATCCCTTTACTGCACGACATATTGCAACCTATCCAGCAACCATCGGGTATATTTTGGGTGAAATTTCTTTTCCAAATAGAAGAATCAATTTTATATGAATCCGGATGGCTGCCATATTTGTAGTTCATCACCGGCAGCAGGTCGTGATCATTCATTACTTCCATCAAATGTGCCGTTCCGACTTTTCTCATTCGGCACTGTTTAGCGTCTAATTCCCTGATCTCGCGGTTAAATCTTTTACCTCTCTCCATAATAGCCTCAAGATCATCCACATTATTGAGGTTACCTTTCACCCCGGGAATTTTACATACAATCGCTTTAATCTTCTTATTTCTGAATACCGTGCCTATTCCGCCTCTTCCCGCTTGTTTTAACCTTACCTTTTTCCGTTTGGAATCGTAAAAACTGAAGTTAAGCATCCCGATTAGCGAATGTTCAGCAGCAGATCCGGTTGAAACGACTCCGATATTTTTCTTCTCATTATCGTTATCGGCAAAAATTTCTGTAAGCTGTTCTCCGAGTAAATGACTATCCGTGGCATCTTCAGGAGCTTCTAATATTTCAATCCTATGGTTTATTCCATCTATAAAAATAATTACATCTTTACCTGCTTTTCCCTGAAGTTCAATTGCATCAAATCCTGAAAATTTGAGGAATGGACCAAAGAATCCACCAACATTACTGTCCATCACTGAGTCTGTCTGAGGCGACAGACTCACTACCAGCGATTTGCCGCTTCCCGAATACTGTGTAATTCCACCAACAGGACCTGAGGAAATGATAATTTCGTTTTCAGGATCATCCCATTTTGTTTCAGGTTTTGTTGCATCCCAGAGAAGCCTTAGTCCATACCCTTTTCCTCCTATGAATTTTTCTTTCATGACAAGAGGTACATTTTTTTCCCTGATTTCTGTTGTACCAACATTAATGTAAAGTATCTTATCGGTATAACCTTTATTCAGAGGGGTCCAGGTATAATTCCAGCCTTTTAAAAGTTTATGCTTTCCCTTAATTGAATTTATATCCATAGCTTTTAATTTTAGCGGCTTATAAATGCAGAGCAAAATATTTTCAAAAGTATAATTTTATTATGTCATTTAACATGATATTGGTCAGAATGGTACGGATGTCTCATTTGTAAAAACATTAAAAGGTTCTTATCTTTCGGTTGGATTATTCTTGAAGTTAAAATTAAGCGGAAAGTAAATTGGAAGTGGTTCCGGGTTATTCTATGTTTCTTTTCTGCTTAAATTAATGACGTTAATACAGGGAGGTGTAAAAATGAGATTCTCTGAAATTAAAACTCATCTCTCAAAATTCAGGGTCGGAATTGCCGGAGCAGGAGGTCTTGGCTCAAACTGTGCCGTAGCACTGGCGAGATGCGGCATTGGAACATTGGTTATTGCCGATTTTGATGTTATTGAGGAGCCAAATCTTAACCGCCAATATTATTTCACCGATCAGATCGGTATGATGAAAACTGTTGCTCTGAAAGAGAATATTGCACGCATTAATCCTGATGTCTTTGTTATTATACACCAGAAGAGGCTTGACAGAATTAATATTGCTGAGATATTTTCAGGTTGCAATATAATTGTTGAAGCTTTTGACAGATCAGACATGAAAGAGATGCTGATTGAAACTGTTCAGACTAAAATGGCCGGCATTCCTGTAATTGTAGGATCGGGAATGGCAGGATGGGGAAAAACGAATGATATAAGCAGCAGAAAAATAGATGATTCACTTTATGTTTGCGGTGATGAATATTCGGAAGTATCTGAGGATTTACCACCTCTCGCACCCCGTGTCGGTATTGTTGCCAACATGCAGGCAAATATTGTGATAGAACTTCTTATGAATATTAAGTGACTGGAAAATCAATATTAATGAAAATATTATTAAATAACCGGGAAGAAGAATTCATGAAGGATTCAATCAGTGTGAATGAAATGCTTCTCCAGAAAAAATTTTCATTTAAAATGAGAGTAATAAAAATAAATGGCATTTTGATCGCAAAAGAAAAATATGATACCACTTTTATACAAAATGGCGATGATGTACAGATGCTGTATCTTATGAGTGGCGGTTAAAAAAAAAATAGTAGGTTTGTATCATGATTCTCAGGTTTAATTTTAAAGATAAAATCCCTGCAATAATCAGGAATAAATATATCCTGACAATCATTATTTTTATTGTATGGATACTACTTTTAGATTCCAATAACCTTGTTGCACGATACCGTGACATGAGAGAGCTGCATAAGCTCAAAATCGACAAGGATATTATACCAGGCGTATCGAAGAAGACAAACAGATGCTCCATGAATTGAAAACGACAACCTAACCTTGAAAAATTTGCCCGGGAACAATATCACATGAAATTTAAATAGATCTCTATATAAATTCTAGCACCATCAGGAAGCGGAAGTTTAAGCAAATAT
>CAVVGP010000079.1:0-8716 GCA_963747625.1 uncultured Bacteroidales bacterium
TTGTAATCGTTGATCCTATCCAAGAAGTCTATGAAGGAATTTGGAACAAGTCTCTCGAACAGGTATATAAAAAACATAACTAAAGTTGTTGTTGATCTAAGAGAACAATAGTAAAATAATTGGTTTATCATTATTTGACCGCAAAGTATTATTCTTTGCGGTCAAATAATGATAAACCAATTATTTTACTATTTGTTCTCTTAGATCAACAACAACTTTAGTTATGTTTTTTATATCCTGTTCCGAGAGACTTGTTCCAATTCCTTCATAGACTTTCTTGATAGGATCAAGCGATTTTACAAAATCACCAATACTAGGATCTGACAGATAAGGTTTTGTAATATCCAGATAAGTTTCGAATGATTTCTTCTGATCAAGTAATACCCTTGAAATACCTTCATACTGATAAGCTGCATCCGAAACCTGTGTAGTAAGGTACATGCCTTCAACCCATGCACCACCAACAACAAGAAGAGCAAGAGTCTGCTGATCATTTTCGGCCAGATATGAATATGTCTCATTAAAAGCGTTGGTAAGGATTTTAACCAGAGTATCCCTGTTATCATATTCCTGTTTTATCTTTGTATATAATTCTTCATTATATATTTTAGACATATTTAATTCGTTTGCAAGAGATCTGATTGCCTCCATATAATTTATTACTTCCTGTTGCTGATTATAAAGAGTGGCATAACTAAGATCAGCTCCGAAAACACCAACGTTAATTGCACGTTTGGTATTGCTGAAGTATTTTTTTGTGTTTGCAACCGGATTTGTTATCCCTATACTATAGCCAACCTCAAATTCAGTCAGCATCTTGATCACCTCAGCCGATGTAGGCAAAGGATATACATGTGTCTCAATCTGATCTTTGATTTCATTAACCTGCTCCTTTTCAACTTTTTTCTGTTGTTTTGAAGTTGCCCTGTCCTTGCAAGAACTTAGAGATGTGAAACTTATTATCAGCAATGGAAGTATAAATCCTGCAAAAATCTTTTTCATTTTAAGTCAATTTTAATTTTAAATACTCATTCAAAAACGTCCATAAAAGTAATAAATAATATTGAAACTATAAGTGTCTGGAACCAGAAGTGGCTAAATTGCCTGAAATTCTTATAAAATTTAAACAATTTTTTTCAATGATTGTTTTTTTGAAACGAAGAATATTTAAATGTTTTCTCGCAGTACTGATAAAGATACAATATCTGGCAGATTCAGGTAAGCATAACTTCGTAATTATTACCGCTGCTCTGATATCCTGTGATTATTTTTAGTTACCCTATTATAGCAAAAGTCTCCTCAGAACTTATTTTTTTGACTTTTTGACTCCGGAAGACTCAAAAATATGAATCAGAATTCAAGAATGCTTCTGTTCATAATATTTATAATTTAACCATATCGCCCCGGCCTATTATACTATAATATCACCATTCTGCCATTTCCATTTTTTGTATATCTTTAAGCCCCTGAAACAAGACCATTTTTGAGGATGTGGAATTTCGATGAACCTGCCGGAAGAGAGGGCACTGACTGTATCAAATATGACCGCAGAGAAGAAACATTTGGCATAAAGGATATTATTCCAATGTGGGTGGCAGATATGGATTTTAATACTCCTGATTTTATCGTGGACGCATTAAAGAAACGTGTTGGCCATGAGATTTATGGCTATTCATTTCGCCCTGCCGAATACTTTCTGTCGCTTATCAACTGGATAAAAGTCAGGCATAACTGGGTAATAGAAAAAGAGTGGATCACTTTCAGTCCGGGAATTGTGCCCGGCACTTAACTTCTGTACCCTGGCCTTTACACAGGCAGGTGACAGTATAATTGTTCAGCCGCCTGTATACTTTCCTTTCTTTTCAGCTGCAGAATCGCATGGTCGTAACCTGATATATAACAGGCTGAAAGAGACTGACGGGAGATGGGTAATGGATTATGATTCACTGATTGCGGCTATTGACAGTAAAACAAAAATGATAATTATTTCCAATCCTCACAATCCGGTTGGAAGAGTGTGGACTCCTGAAGAATTAAACAATCTGGCTGATATTTGCCTGAATAACAATATTCTGATGATCTCCGACGAGATACATTGCGATCTGGCTTTGCCCGGGTATACCCATACTCCTTTAGCATCACTTTCTGAAAAAATTGCAGACAAAACAGTTACACTTGTTGCCCCGAGCAAGACATTTAACCTGGCCGGACTCTCGACTTCATCAGTAATTATTTCAAATCCCGACTTAAGAAAATCTTTTACCCGCATCATAGATAATATTCACATGGGAAACGGTAATATATTCGGAAATACGGCTTCAATTGCTGCATATACTCACGGACATAAATGGCTCGATGCACTCTTGGATTATATTGATCATAATGTGGAATTTGTAAATGATTATTGCAAAGAGATGATCCCCGAGATAATACCGGTACAACCTGAAGCTACGTATATGACCTGGCTCGATTGCAGGAAATTCGGGATGAACCCAAAAGAATTGCAGAATTTTTTTGTAACCAAGGCCGGTGTCGGAATGAATGAAGGTTCTACATTCGGACCAGGTGGTGAAGGATTTATGAGGATGAATCTTGGTGCTACCCATCAGACAGTGATGAAAGCTATGGAACAGATCGAAAAAGCCGTTTCAGCAATCAGATGAACAGAATTAAATAATATTTAATGAAAAACAGAGTAAAGGTCAGATTAACACTGGAGGACGGAACAGTTTATTACGGGAGCTCATTTGGATCATGTATTCCGGCTGCAGGTGAAGTTGTTTTCAATACTGCCATGACCGGCTATCCCGAGAGCTTGACCGATCCCTCCTACCAGGGACAGATACTGTGTCTTACATATCCCCTGGTTGGCAATTATGGAGCACCCGGGAAAAGCTGAGGAGAATGATTTGTACCGATTTTATGAGTCTTCTTCTATTCATATTTCAGGACTTATTGTCTCTGATTATTCATTCGAATACAGCCACTGGAATGCTACTGAAAGCCTTGATGAGTGGCTCAGAAGAAATAATGTCCCCGGAATTTACGGAATAGATACCAGAGCCCTGACTAAAAGAATCCGTGAAAAAGGCGCAATGCTTGGTAAGGTCGAACCAGAAGGAACAGAGACCGATTTTTATGACCCAAATAAAGTAAATCTTGTTGCTGAAGTCAGCACCAGTGAAAAGAAAATATATGGCAACGGGAAAATATAAAATATCTTCTCGTCGATTGCGGAGTCAAAGTATAATATAATCAGAAATCTCTTGAAAAGAGACACCACAATTATAAGAGTGCCATGGGATTATGATTATCATAGTGAAGATTATGATGGTCTTTTTCTTTCAAATGGCCCCGGTGATCCCAAAATGTGTGATATTACAATCCGGAATATAAAAAAATCATTTGCCGGAGATAAACCAGTTTTTGGCATCTGTCTTGGTAACCAGCTGATGGCTCTTGCCTCAGGAGCTGATACATACAAACTTAAATATGGTCACAGAAGCCATAATCAGCCAGTATTGCAGGTGGGTACTGATAAAGCTTATATCACCTCACAAAACCATGGGTTCGCCGTTGATAACAAGACACTTGGATCCAGACTGGGAACCTCTTTTCATTAATATCAATGATCAAGACGAATGAGGGTATGAAACATAAAGATAAACCCTTCTTCTCAACCCAGTTCCACCCTGAAGCATCAGGAGGACCAACTGATACGGATTATCTGTTTGATGAGTTTATTGAGAATATCAGGAAATCAAAATACACCTCCTACGCCGCCAAAATTAAGGGCAGTGAGTCTTGAAGTCAATGGTTCGGGGTGGTAATATGATGCATCATCTTATCAGCAAGTTCAGCAGCAGACTTGTTTTTAAAACTTTTCATCCTGGCCTCAAATATTTCGGCTATCTCTTTATTGCACAGATTTCCAATACTGCCTTCATGATGATAATCTGATATTGTAGTTTTTGAAAATGTTGAATTTCTGACCATTTCAGAAACTGCTTTATAAGCATCTCTGAATGGGATACCCTCTTTGACTAATCTGTTCACTTCTTCGGTGCTGAAAATCGTATTATATAAAGGACTCTCAGTAATATTCTTTTTAATTTTAATATTATTAAGCATTAAGAGCATTATTTCAATGCATTCTTTCAGCTCTCCGAAAGCATCAAATATAAGTTGTTTAAGAAGCTGAAGATCCCTGTTGTACCCTGAAGGCAGGTTGGTTGTCAGAATCGCAATCTGGTTTGGCAGGCTCAGAAGAACATTGGCCCTGGCTCTGATAAGTTCGAAAACATCGGGATTTCTTTTCTGTGGCATTATGCTTGACCCGGTTATGTATTCGTCAGGAAAATCAATGAATTTGAATTCAGATGTCATATAAAGGCATACATCCATTGAAAACCTTGCCAGTGTCTGGGCCACTGAGGCCAGAGCTGAAGCAATGGCCATTTCTATTTTCCCCCTGCTCAGGCTTGCATACGCTGAATTATAAAGAAGATCATCAAATTCAAGGAGATCGGACGTCAATTTCCTGTTTATTGGCAATGTTGTTCCATATCCTGCAGCAGTGCCAAGAGGGTTCTGATTATTAAGTGCTCTGGCACCTGCCAGAAGGAGAACATCATCAGCAAGGCATTCTGCATATGCTCCAAACCACAGGCCGAATGATGATACCATTGCTGGCTGCATATGTGTATAGCCAGGTATAAGAACCTCTTTATACTGTTCGCTCAAAGATTGGAACCTTGAAAACAGAGCACGGATCAGAACCGCCAGTTTATCAATCTCTTCTCTTGTATAGAGTCTTATGTCAACCAGAACCTGGTCGTTTCTTGATCGTCCGGTATGGATTTTTTTGCCGGTCGTGCCAAGTATTGAAGACATTTCTTTTTCAATCTGTGAATGTATGTCTTCAACATCATTTTCAATGACAAGACTTCCTTCTTCATCCCATACAAATAAGGAATGAAGGGCTTTTAATAAGCCGTTTTTTTCATCTTCAGAAACTAATCCGACATTTTCAAGCATAATAACATGGGCCATTGAACCGATTATATCCCATTTTGTAAGGGCCAGATCGGTTTTTCTGTCTTTGCCGGCCGTAAATTCAATGATTGCAGGTTCGGGATTAATTCCCTTTTCCCAGAGTTTCATTTTGTCTATTATTAGAGAATTTTTAATTGATTCGTTCTTCCTGAGTGATACTTTGTGCTTTTCTCTGTGTCCCTTTATGGTATAAAGCTTTTTTTACCACTAAAGTACACAAAGATCCGCACGATGGTTCACAAAGGATTATTATACGGCCTTGCTTATTTCTTCTGGCTCTCTTCGATAATAGCCCTGTGAGCCATAAGCCTTATTGCGTTGATCCTGATGAATCCCTTACTGTCAGTCTGGTCAAATCCCCCTTCAATATCCATACTCGACAGCTTTTTGTTATACAGGGATGATGGCGATTCCCGGCCTTCAATTAGCACGTTGCCTTTATAAAGACAAATATGAACACTCCCGTCAATGAGCTCCTGGCTTTTTTCGATTGCAGCCATGAGAAAATCCATTTCAGGACTGAACCAGAATCCATTGTATATAATTTCTGCAAATTTTGGAGTCAGCATGTTGACCAGCCTCATTACTTCCCTGTCCATAGCGATTCCTTCAATGTCTTTGTGCGCTATATGTAAAACTGTTGCTGCAGGAGTCTCATATACACCTCTCGATTTTATACCCACGAACCTGTTCTCTACCATGTCGAGAAGCCCTATACCGTTTTTCCCTGCAAGTTCATTCAGATAAACATACATATCATAGGAGTCCTCCTTCACAGTTCCATCCTCTTTATTAATAAGCTTTACCGGTATCCCGTTTTTGAAATGGATAACAATCCTTGTTTCCTTGTCGGGAGCGTCCTGTGGCATTACCATTTTTTCAAGCATGTTCTTATTAAGAGTATACATCGGATCTTCCAGAATTCCGGCTTCATGACTTATATGCATAAGGTTATCATCTTCACTGTATGGCTTGTCAATACTTGCTTTCACAGGAATCTTTTTTTCAGATGCATACTTTAGAAGGTCTGTCCTCCCTTTAAACGCAGCCAGGAATTCCTTGTCCTTCCAGGGTGAAATGACTTTTACCCCCGGCATCAGGGCATAGTAACATAATTCGAACCTCACCTGATCATTACCTTTACCCGTGGCACCGTGTGCAACTGCATTGGCTCCCTCCGCTTTGGCAACTTCAATCTGTTTTTTTGCAATAAGAGGTCTTGCCAGCGCCGTGCCAAGCAGGTATCTGTCTTCATAAATTGCATTAGCCATTATTGCTTTTAGAACATAACTGTCAATAAATTCCCTCTTTAAGATCAGCTATAATAACTTTTGACGCTCCCAGCAATAATGCCTTTTCCCTGCAAGTTTCAAAATCGTCAGCCTGACCTACGTCAGCAACAAAAGCAATAACTTCATAATTTTTTTCAATTAACCATTTAAGTATTACTGAGGTATCCAAACCACCGCTATATGCGAGAACAACTTTTTCTTTCATTTTTTATAATTTGAGTTGAATAATAATTAATTATTTAATTGTTTATCTTTCGTGTCATTTTGCGCTTGTCTTTGTGATCCTTCGTGGTTAAATAACCTGTTTTTTACCACAAAGAGACACGAAGGGTTCACTATGATTCGCTAAGTTTTTATCTTTTACTTTTTACTTTCTAATTTTTATCTGCTCATGTATACCGGGAAGAATAATTTCCAGGCATGTGTGTACCTGCTGGATAGTCACACCGTCTCTCGGTATTAACAGAATTGTATCATCCCCTGCTATTGTTCCGGCAATTTCATACCGTCCTGCACCGTCAATAAAGAATGCTGTGTTGCTGGCATTGCCCGGAATAGTTTTAATTACCATAAGTCCTTTTGCTTCAACTATATCCTGAATAACCGGTACAATATTTAATTTAAGAGAAGATTTTTCTGAATTTCTTGTTTTTTCAGATAAAGAATATCTGTATCCGCCATTGCCATCAGGTATACGACTTACTCCCAGCTGCCTTAAATTTCGGGATAGTGTAGCCTGCGTACAGCTTATCCCTTTCCCTTTCAGTTTTTTGACCAATTCCTCCTGAGTCGATATATTTTCTTCGGAAATGATTTTCTCAATTGCAAGAAGTCTTTTTGTTTTTTGCATATTTTTGCATTTATTTTGCAAATATATTCATTTTTTTTAAGACAGCAAATTCTAATCAAAAAAATGTATTATTTTTGGACCTCAAATACGGATAATGAAAGATGTAGTCAAGAAGGTTATAATTCTGGGATCAGGAGCCTTAAAAATAGGGGAAGCAGGCGAGTTTGATTATTCCGGCTCCCAGGCATTAAAAGCATTAAAAGAAGAAAATGTCAGTACTGTCCTGATAAATCCAAATATTGCTACGGTTCAGACATCTGAAGAGCTGGCCGATAAAATCTATTTTCTTCCTGTTACCCCTTATTTCGTTGAAAAAGTCATTGCCAGGGAAAGGCCCGACGGTATTCTTTTATCATTCGGTGGTCAGACGGCTCTTAATTGCGGGACGGAACTTTACAAAGCAGGCGTTTTTGAAAAATATAATGTAAGAGTTCTCGGGAACCCCTGTAACCGCTATCATGGATACTGAAGACAGGGAATTTTTTGTAAAGAAGCTTTTCGAGATAGATGTAAAAACACCAAGCAGTATTGCTGTATCCGGGGTGGATGATGCAATTATTGCAGCTGAAAAACTTGGATACCCGATAATTATCAGGGCAGCATATACATTAGGAGGCCAGGGAAGTGGTTTTGCTTCGAATTCTGATGAACTGAGAACACTGGCTTCAAAGGCATTTTCATATTCAAACCAGATACTCGTTGAAGAATCTCTTAAAGGGTGGAAAGAGGTGGAATATGAAGTCGTAAGGGATAAATATGATAACTGCATTACAGTATGTAATATGGAGAATTTCGATCCTCTCGGAATACATACAGGTGAAAGTATCGTAGTTGCTCCATCCCAGACACTTACAAACAGCGAATACCACAAACTGAGAGAACTCTCAATAAGGATTATAAGGCATATTGGTATTGTAGGAGAATGTAATGTCCAGTACGCTCTGGCACCTGATTCAGAAGACTACAGGGTTATTGAAGTTAATGCGCGTCTTTCAAGGTCGAGTGCCCTTGCATCGAAAGCAACAGGTTATCCGCTAGCATTTATCGCTGCAAAACTCGGAATGGGTTACGGACTTCATGAACTTAAAAACTCGGTTACCAAAAACACAACTGCCTGTTTCGAACCTGCTCTGGATTATATTGTATGCAAGATACCCCGGTGGGACCTTAATAAATTCGAGGGAGTGTCGCATCTGATCGGCAGCAGCATGAAGAGTGTCGGAGAAGTAATGGCAATTGGCAGAACATTTGAAGAGGTTATCCAGAAAGGATTGAGAATGATTGGACAGGGTATGCATGGTTTCACCGGAAACCGTAACCTTGGCTTTGAGGATATTGAAAAAGAGCTTGCCGAGCCGACCGATATGAGAATATTTTCAATTGCAGAGGCACTTGAAGCCGGGATGCCCGTTGAAAGAATATATGAACTGACTAAAATTGATAAATGGTTTCTCTTTAAGCTCAGAAATATTATCAGCATTAAAAATGATCTTAGCAATTATACATCGCTGGAAACTAT
>CAVVGP010000080.1:0-14692 GCA_963747625.1 uncultured Bacteroidales bacterium
CCCCTAATGCTGCCTTCACCACTTTTGTTTTTAAAGCGGGTACCGGACAAATGTACTTTCTTAAAATGCTATCCATCGAATTGTAAAAAAGATTAACAGAGTTTGCAATAGATCCGCCTAGAATGACAATATCCGGATCAATCAAATTAATGCCCCATGCCAATGCCACGGCAAATGTTCTTCCAAAAATATTCCGGTTTCAACAGCCGGCATATATCCTTCCTGAGCAAGCACTGAGATCTCCTTAGCAGTTTTCAGCTGACCTGAAAGACTATGAAAAGTATTACTCACCCCCTGCCCTGATACAATATCCTCTATCGTACCCTCTTTAAAAGGAGAAGGCCATATTTCACCTGCCATTCCATTTGCGCCTGTAAATAGCTTATTATCAACTACTATTGCACAACCCAGTCCGGTACCCAGAGTAAATCCAAGAGTGGTCCTGTAGCCTTTGCCTGCACCCCATATACTTTCACCAAGCAGGAGGGCATTTGCATCATTATCCATGCAAACTGGCATTTGAAATTTCTCCAGGATCCTGCTCCTGAGCGGGAAAAAATGCATAGTCGGTAGCTGCGGACATTCAAGGATTATCCCTGTTTCAGAGTCGAGAGGTCCGGTAACACCCATCCCTATACCGGTGATATCAGAATGTCTCAACCCTGCACTTTTTATCACCTTCTCAACAGATCCTGTAATCCTTCCAAGTATTTTTTCACTTTCATCGTTCCCGATAGTACCGACAGTAACAGGCTCACCTATTATTTCTCCTTTATGATTAATTGCGCCAGCCTGAATTTTAGTGCCACCGACATCTACGCCGATAATTATTTTTTTATGCGAAATTCCCATTTATGAATTTATTCTGATTTTAGGTTTTGTCTTTTATCCATCACCTTATTTAACATGCTAGCCGTTCTTCCGGTCACTTACCGGGCACTTCTTTAACAACATAGAAAATTGCCGGGGAAATTAAAAAATGATTTGAAAAGAACTCATATTATAATCTATTGTGACAGATTTAATTTCCCTTTCCCCCAAACCGAAATTCCGAACACATATAAAAAAGCAACCAGATTTACAATCATAGCACCCCGCATTCCGAATGTTCCTCCGACATATCCGACCAGGAATCCTATTACCGCCCCACCAACTATTGCGGTACAAAGAATGCCTGATTTTGCACCATGGTATTTATCAAAGCTCTGTATAGCTGCGCTGAAAATAGATGTAAAGGAAGCACAGGTAAAGTACCCAACAAATACAAAAGCCGCCAGTGCTATCTTTGCCGGTGATATGACTGCAATGATCAGGGCTATACAGGTACCGGCACTATGGAATATAAATATAGAACTTGGCTTAAATACTTTCATCAATTGACCAATAAAGAGGCGGCCGAGTGCCTGGAATAACCAGAATAACCCTACAACCAGTGCTGATGCAGAAGGGAATGCAAGATTCATAAAGGTACCTTTATCCCATAAAGAAACATTGTTCCCAAAATTATGCACTTTATCCATGAAAACTACAATATATGAGGATGCCTACTTCAGCCCCGACATAAAAAAATATTGCAAGTGTATATGTTACAATAATGGGTTCTTTCAGAAGCGATCCTATTGCCGTGACATTTATCCTTTCTTCTTCAAGAAGCCTGACTTTTGGGATTTTCGCTGTCAATAACAATAAGAGCAGCACCAGGCTGATAATAGTGAAGATCAGATAGACGTCACTCCATGGAAACCCTTTTGCCTGGATAAAAGGTACCAGCAGCGGACTGAAGGCATATCCAAGAGCTCCTATTCCGATTATAATGGTCAGGTTAGCAGTATAACGCGCTGGGGTTCCAATTCCCTTATAAAAGGGTTGCCGGAAGTCTGATTGCCGTGACACCGATTCCTGCCAGAAATATCATCACAATAACCAAAATGTAATTATTGCTCAGGTATAAAAAAAAGCATCCCAGAGTCATAAGTACCATGCGAAGTATCAAAACAGTCTTTGCTCCAATACGATCCATCTGAACACCAAATGGCACGGAAAATAATCCATATGAAAGATAAAAAAGCAAAAGGAAGAAGCGCTGCAATATTCAACGACACATTATATTGTACCTGGAACTTATCTATAATTACTCCGATAACTGATGTCACTAATCCAAATGCAACATAAATAGCAATCGTAATGATCAATAAAAAACGCCCGCTCTTTAACTTATCCATAATACTTATTCCGTAGTTGTGACTTTAGCTCCCATAGTAAAATTACCGGGCTCATGACCCTCATCAACTGCCCACTGGTTGACAATAAACTGGAGTGGAACAATTGCCGGTATTGGGAAAAGGTATTCATCCTGGCACGGAATCCTTAAAGGATATATGTTTGTGTTATTAAAAGCGGCCAGACTATTAGTAATTAAAACAACCTTTCCTCCAAACCTTATAATATCTTCAGCAAGTTTCATTTCCCTGGTTAAATGTTGCGCCAAGAGGTGCAAGAATGACTGCTCTGAATCCTTTTTTTGCCATCTCCAAAGGTCCGTGTCTGAATTCGCCCCCGTATATTCCGGCAGCAGGATTCCTTGCAGCTTCCATTATCATCAAAGCACCCTGAAGTACTGATGAATATGAAGGGCCCCTGCCGATAATCTGAACAAATGAAGGATGACCTAAAAGGTCCATTACCGGCGCCAGCCATTCATTACGCTTATTTATCAGCTTTTCAACTGCATCTATAGCAGTCCTTAAATCTGTCATCGAACCAGTCTTCCACCCCCCGGTAAGAACACTTGTAAATACTGATAAAACCATTAATGTCGAAACATAAGTTTTAGTAGATGTCATTTCTTCTCTGCCTGCTTTGCTTAAAAGAGCAATCGGGGCATTTTTTGCAAGCTTACTGTTTTCTTCATTTGTAATGCCGACCCATGGCAATCCTTCAGGTATCTTTTCCAGAATTTTAATTATTTCGTAACTCTCACCTGATTGTGATATACATGTTAAAAGAGCCCTTTGCCTTAACAATGGAAGGTGGTAATGAAGCAATTCACCGGCGTTCACAACCCTGGAAGAAATTCCCCAGTTGCTTAATATGCAGTTAGCAGTATGGGGTGCAAAAAGGAACTTCCCATGCCTGTAAATATCAATTCGTCAAATTTCCCTTGTTCCCATAACCCGGAGACTTTTTCAAGATATTTCTGACCTTCTCCATGAAGGTAATAATTTAAGGTGTTTTCAAGAACCTGCGGTTGCTCAAAAATTTCTTGTACAAATTTATTTATCATAGGAGTGAGAGTTGAAAGCTAAATAGTTAATCGGGAAACAAAATAATGAATTTGTTTGACTTAACATGATCTCTCAGAAAAATAAATTTAATTGCATGGAAGCACCTTTGATTGTTTGCACTGAAAAACCCGGCTATAAATAATAATCTGATTTATCTTATATTTATTTCTGAAGAAAAAATCATATATTTCAGACTTCCTGACATACAAAATCAATAAAACAGAAAAATGGATGCAACCAGACAAACATTGAACCCTCCCCTTCCCGGAAGGGTGACCTCAGTAGATTTCTTCCGGGGTTTTACAATGTTCCTTTTAGCAGGGGAAGCTACCAGAATTGTACGGACAGCTGGAAAAATCTCATAGTGGTATTATACATTTTATTGGTACCGAGCTCAGCCACCATGAATGGCATGGATTGCATTTCTGGGATCTGATACAGCCATTTTTTATGTTTATCGTAGGAGTTGCAATCCCGTTTGCCGTTGCCAACAGGTTAAAAAAAGGTTACACTCTTAAAACAATTACGCAACATGCAATAAAGCGATCACTCCTGCTTTTATTTTTTGGATGGGCCCTCTATTTTGTCGATGCGGGAAAACTGGTCTTCCGGTTTCAGAATGTGCTTGCGCAGCTTTCTGTCACCTATATTGTCGCATTCCTGATCAGGAACAAAAGTTTTAAGTTTCAGTTGATTTTTACATTTGCATTCTTTTGCTGATAGACTTTGGCTTATCGTTTTTTCCCTGTTTGAGGGATTTAATCATCCATGGGTTAATTTTCAGATCTGGGAGCCTGGTTCAATAATAAGATCGAAGGTGTTGACAAGGCAAGTGAGTGGGCAACATTAAATTTTGTTTCAACTACCGCCCATACAGTTTGGGGAGTGCTTTGTGGAAAGCTTCTGATGAGTGATAAGACAGCAGCAAAAAAAATTCAGATATTGCTTATAGCTGGAGTGTCGGCACTAATTATGGGATTTGGTCTCGATTTATTGAATATTACTCCTATTATTAAAAAGATCGCCACATCCTCATTTGTATTTGCAAGCGGAGGATGGGCAATTCTAGCCCTCTGTTTCAGTTACTGGCTGATCGATGTCAGGAAAAAATTCATAAACGGCTCAAGAATATTCATAATAGTCGGCATGAACAGCATATTTATCTACCTTTTCTTTTCTGTTGGTGGTGCAGGCCTGCTTAACAGAATTGCAGCTCCTTTCAGCAGCTTATTATTTTCATGGGCTGGAGAACAGACCGTAAATATAATAACAAGTCTGGGCGTATGGGCAGCTATGTGGTATTTGTGCTACTGGCTCTATAAGAATAAGATGTTCATTAAAATCTAAAATTCTAATAGCAATTTTCAATTTTAAGATGAACAAAAGAAATCAGGTACTCTGCATTTAAAAGGACTTTAATTTAAATGCAGAAATACTTCATTTCTTTTTCGTTGCATTCTCTTTTCCTTCAGGTGAGCTAAATTCAAAACCGGTCACTTCACCTTTGTCATTGGCAGAAAATTCTACTGAATAACCGTCCATGTATTTAACTGCAAATTTGCCTTTGGAAACGGGAGTCAGTTCCATTTCCGGTTGTTCAGGGATCTTAATGAACAGTGTTTTCCCATTTTTAAGGACTATCTTAACGGTCTCTTCGTCTAAGTCATATTCGCCAGTATACTTTTGCAGATCTTCTGACGGGATTTCAACATTAGTTGCAGGCTTTGCTTTTACCGGCAATTTCGACCTGACATAATCTGCCTGCTCAGTCATTCCTTTTGACTGCTTACTCGCAGCTATACTATTCAAAATCATTCCATTAAAGAATGGATCAAGCATCTTGCGATACTGTTGCGGGATTGTGTCGCGAAACATGACAATCATATCAATACCTTTCATGAAAGAGACTGGATTTTTAACCCGTTTCAGAAAGTTGGCGAAAGGTTGCAATATCGTGAACTTTTCATTTCCAAAAGGAAGTTCATTAAACCGCACAGCCAGTGAATCAAAATCATCTTCGCTGGAGTAGGAAAAAAGTATATTGGTTACTGCGTCAGACAATGCTCCCCTGACATCCTGTCCTGAAAGAGATTTTGCCTTTTTGAGAGCAGAAGCAGTATCAATTGCTCCAAGTGCAACCAGAGACTTGCCTGCAATGGAATAAGATGAATCGTTGATAGATTTCAGGAATAATGGCTCATATGCCACCTCTTTATATCTTCCCAGTGCCTCAATGGCTCCGGCCCTTACCAGTGATTTTGGATCTTTCTCTGCTAATTCAACCAATAGCGACTCAACCGATTTTTTTACAGAGTCATTCAATAAGTTTAGCTTCTGAATAGCATAAATACGTAATCCATAATAGTTGTCTTTTAAAGCAGTTTTCATCAGGTCGAGAGCCTTTTTATCATCGCTTTGCATTCTTGCTGCAAAATCAATTGCTTCACGCCTGTCGAGATACAATCCGGCATTTTTGTACTGAAAAATATAATTATCAAGTGTCTTATCATCATTCTTCTCGCAGAGAAGTATTTTATCACCATCGACATTTATAAGATCGGGTTTGGAAACTGTGTTAAAGACAAAAGTATCAGCCTGATGATCGGCCCACACTTTATAACGCTTTTTATCAGTGCCCTGATAGACATCTATCGCAAATGGCAGCTTAAAAATTTTATCCGGCTGAGTCTGTTTTACTATTACTTTAGCGGTTTTACCATCAGCCGCATACTCATAGCTAATGTCAAGTTTCGGGTGACCACTTCCAAAATACCATTGGTTCCAGAACCAGTTAAGGTCCTGACCTGTAACAGCTTCAAAGGCAAGACGAAGATCATGGGCTTCAGCTGAATTAAATTTTTTTGTTCTGAGATACAGATTAAGCGATTTAAAGAAAGCACTGTCACCAACATAGTTTCTCAGCATATTAAGAATGCGTCCGCCTTTCTGATAACTCACCAGGTCGAAAACATCCTCACGGTCCTGGTAATAGAATCGAACCAGTTCTTTCTTATCGTTGCCGCCTCTTAAATAAGCCTGCAATCCGTTAAAATTATGCTCAGCACCTGCATCACTGCCATGTTTATGCTCCAGCCACAGCACTTCACTCAGGTCGGCAAATGATTCGTTCAAAGTAATATTGCTCCAGCTTTCGCAAGTGACATAATCTCCAAACCATTGATGAAAAAGCTCATGGGATATTACATCTTCCCAGCGATTTTCATCAACAAGTTGCCTGGCATCCTGCTGCGCAGATTCAGCATGAAGTGTAGCAGTAGTGTTTTCCATAGCTCCGCTGATATAGTCTCTTGCCCACAATCTGCGAATACTTGGGCCATGGAAAATCAACACCCGTTATACGCGAATAAAAAGCTATCATCTCGGGAATAAGACCAAAAATCTTCCTGGCAACCGGGGCATATTTTTTTTCAACATAATAACTTACTTCCTTCCCTTCATACTTGTCTTTTATAACAGAGTATTCTCCGACAGCCATCATCATAAGATACGGAGCATGAGGCAAATCCATCTTCCAGGTATCGGTACGGGTTCCGTCATTTGTTCTTCCGGCGTTTTACCAAAAGACCGTTAGAGAGGGTCGTGTACTTATCCGGAACCGTCATGCTTATCTCTTCAGTCTGTCGCTGGTTAGGTTTATCTATTGTTGGCACCCATCCTGAGTTCGATTCTGTTTCCCCTTGTGTCCAAATTTGTGTGGGTTTCTTTTTATCTTTGCCGAGAGGGTTAATAAAGTACAAGCCTTTCCCGCCGGATATCGCAGCGCTTCCTTTTCTTTTATTTCATTAGGTTTAGCTGTGTAATCAATAAAAACCGTATAATTTTCACCACCCCTGTATGTCTTATCAAGAGTTATAAAAAGACTTAAGCTATCGTACCGGTATTTCAATGGAATTCTTATTCCTGATTTAAAAACTGACACCTCATTAATATTCATGCTTTTTGCATCAAGTCTCAGTGAGTCTGTCGGGTAAAAATGAGGATGAAGAGTAATCCAGGCCTTACCATACATCCACGATTTTGAATAATCAAAACTGACCTCAAGTTTTGTATTTACCAGGTCATTAATCTTTGTTGCGCTTGCACGATAGATAGTTTTCCATTTGTCCGCTTTGACTGAATCCTGCTTTTGTGAAAAGGATATAGAAGAACAAAGGAGAAGAACTCCGATAAGGATTTTTTTCATAATATTATTTTATAATAGTTATAGCCCGCTTATTATTCGCGCCTTTATCGACTCAAATTCTGAATCAGTTATAAGTTTATTATCAAGCATTTGTTTAGCCTGCTGTAGCTTGGCAGCAGCATCTTCGCCGGCCTTGCCAGGTTGCTGACTTCCTGTGCTGGTATCTATAGTGACTCCACCCGATTTTGCCCTTAATTCTTCGAGTTCCCGGATACGTCTTTTTTCCCTCCATGACTGATCCTGAGCCTGTGCCAGCCTGTAGATCTTTTCAGCCTGTTCTTTTCTGAAACCTGGCAGTATCAAAACCTGGTTTGAATCTTTGGAAAGTGCTAAATCAGCAGAACCATAAATCTTCATAAATATGTCGGCGCCAAATATTCCAACTTTTATTTTGGCGTCACCAAGATCCTGCCACCGGAAATCAGTCATATCGAATCCACCGAGTAGTCCCCTTTTAATTTTAATGAATCTTCCGGATGTTGCCGCAATAAGAATCCTCCTTCTGGTTAAGGCAAAGAGTCTTCTCTGGATAGCCCATGCTTCAATTGTTTCTCCGCTTACGAGAACCGAATTCAGGTGCTCAAGAGCTTTATTCAGGTGGGAATCTTCTGATGAGTTGTCGTTTGTTGCCATAGTAAAATGATAATTATGTTAGGTAATTTACCTAACATCAAAATTAAATTAAATGTTCATATGCCAATGCAAAATGTTTAACAATTGACAACATAATAATTGCACATTTCCGGTATAAAAATGATGGAGTTATGTTCCTACAAAACCCTATCTGATTCAAATTGTTGTATTAACTCAATTTTTTAACTGTTTCTCTGTGCCTTTCGCAGAAATTTACGATGTTGTCTCCTGATATTTCTCGAATATATTACAAAGTACATAACCGGAATCATTACCAATGTTAAGAATGTAGCAAAGCTTAATCCGAAAATGATTGTCCATGACAATGGTCCGAAAAACATTACATTATCTCCCCCGAAATGCAGATGAGGGTTCAAATTGGTCAGTAGTGTCGAAAAATTGATGTTCATGCCTATTGCCAGAGGAATCAATCCAAGGATGGTAGCAGTAGCCGTAAGGATCACAGGCGTTATACGCGTCATGCCTCCCTGGATAATCGCCCTGCGTGTCTTCATTCCCTGCTCTTTTAATTTATCGGTAAATTCAACCAGCAGTATTCCGTTCCTAACCACAATTCCTGCCAGTGCAACAATTCCCATCCCGGTCATGATGACTGAAATGGTCATGCCAAAGATCATATATCCCAGCAGCACTCCTATTAAGCTGAAAATTACCTCCGATATAATAATCAATGCTTTTGACATGGAATTAAACTGGGTAATTAGTATAAACATGATAAGGAACAAAGAAAGAATCATTGCCTTTGACAGGAAAATCATTGAATCCTGCTGGTCCTCCTGTTCCCCTGTAATACGGATTTCAACATTTGGGGACTTTGAGAATTGAGGTATTGCCTTGCGAAGCTTGTCGTTGATCTGGTTTGCATTGAACCCGCCAAGAACATTGGAAGACAAGGTTATTACCCGTTTGAGATTAAGCCTGTTGATCTCCCCGTAACTGTTCACATAATCGATTTTAGCTACCACCGAAAGCGGAATCTGACGTATAAGGCCTGAGTTCATGTCCCGGTAGGTAATCGTTAGATTGAGGAGTTGCTCAATATCTTTCCGCTGATCTTCCTTAAACCGCAGTATTATAGGATACTGATCTTCACCATCCCTGTATTTGGATATCTCTTTTCCAAGCTGGCCCGTGCGGATTGCATCGCCCACTGTTGCAGCTGTAATACCTTCATAGTTGGCTCTTTCACGATCGAGATTAATTATTATTTCAGGTTTAGTAGCAGCAAAGTCAGATTTTAACTCCTCAATGCCTCCTATCTGTAATGAATCGACATATCTTTTAAAACGTTCCGAGGTCATATCAAGCTGAGCAAGATCATCCCCTGATATTTCAATGTTTATCGGTTTGCCGGTTGGAGGTCCCATTTTTATTTTATCGACAACTATTTCCGCTCCCGGTATATTCTTAAGTGCTTCACGCATTCTATTCATATATGCGCTGGTACTTTGACCATGGCGGTACTTATATTCGACAAAATTTATTGCAATTTTAGCCAGGTTGGATGATTTGCTTGAATTATCAAAAGAATTATCCGAGGCAAGAAAAGCCACATTGGTTACAACAGATTCCACTATAGGATTTTTTTCGCCAAGAACATTCATAATCCTGTGCTCAACTATGCGTGCCACTGAATCTGTTACAGATATCTCCGTACCAATAGGCATCTTAATAAATGTATTAATAGTATTCGGTTCATTATCAGGGAAGAATACTACCTTAGGTTTTACTATATTATTTAGGAACATTGTAAAAATAAAAAGTCCGATCATTCCGCTGAGCATATAAAAAAGGCCTCCTCCCTTTCAGTACCCAAACGAGGGTATTCTCATATTTTCTCAACATAGACGGAAGAATATGCGACTGAAATCTTCTCAGCACCTTATATCCGAAAAGCTCATGACCAAGGAAAGAAATTGCAATGAATATTGTAAAATTACCTATACCTCTATAACCTAAGAAATATAATGGAAGTGATACCAATGCTATTATGGCTGTAGTTTTGAATACATTGCGCTTGTTAACCGGTTTGTCTTCATCATCAAGCTTCATGAAATCCACTGCAAACACAGGGTTAAATATATATGCAACTATTAATGAAGCGAAAAGTGTTATAATTAGAGTTACAGGTATAAAAACCATGAAACTTCCTACCACGCCAGGCCAGAAAGCAAGTGGGAAGAAAGGTGCAAGTGTCGTCAGGGTTCCTGAAAGTATGGGAACAAAGACTTCACCGGCAGCAGATTTAGCCGAATGTGCGATATCCATTCGTGTTTTCGTGTGTATACGGTGCGTATTTTCTATCACAACAATTGCATCATCAACCACAATTCCCAGTGCAAAAATGAATGCAAACATCACGAGCATATTCATCGTAAAACCAATCCATGGCAGAAAAATATATGCAATTGCCATGGATAAAGGAACCGAGAACCCTACGAAAATAGCATTTACAAGTCCCATAAAGAACATCAGCACAATGACAACAAAAATAAATCCAAGGATAATTGTATTGTTAAGCTCATTAACTGTATTCCTGGTATTATGCGATTGATCCCGGTAACCTGCACAATAAGATTTGACGGAAGGACTAGTCTTCTGCATGTCTGCAATAATTGCTTTAATCTGATCCGATGCATCAAGAAGGTTCTGACCACTTTTCTTTATAACATTAAGCGTAACTACATTTTTCCCGTTATAATCGTGCAAAATTTTCAGGTTGGTGAAAACCATCACGAACTACGGCTATATCTCTCAGCTTTATCATAGCACCGCTTGAGGTGCTCATCACAATATTTTTGATCTCGTCAATATTCTTTACTTCACCCACGACCCGTATGGAACGGCTCATCCCCTGGAGATCTATATTACCACCTGAAACTGTCATATTATTAAGACTTACAGCTTGTTCAACATCACGAAATGTGAGATTCGCAGCCCTCATCTTGTACATATCTATATCGACCTGAATTTCCCTGTCGAGGCTCCGCCTATTTCAACCCTTGTAATTTCTTTCAGACTTTCGATCCTGTCCTTCATCTGATCAGCATATTTCTTAAGGCGGTCTAACGGGATATCACCTGATAAATTTATATACTGGATTGGTATCTCTGAAAGGTCAATCTCCATTACGCATGGCTCTACAAATGACGGATAAGTCGGTAATCTTTCTTTGTCTTATCAACTGCATCTTTGACCTTCTGTTTGCATCCTTAATCTCAATACCGGTATTGAATTCAACAACAATGGCAGAAGAATCCTGGAACCGAACGGATGTAATCTTTTTTACGCCACTTGATTGACTTTAAGATTTTTCTCCAGAGGCCTTGTCACCAGATTTTCCATATCGGCGGGGGAAGTGCCTGGATAAATTGTATTAACATTTATCATAGGAATGACTATCTCCGGAATCTGCTCTTTAGGGATGGTGAAAGAGTAATGATACTCAAAACACCGATATGAGAAATACCAGAACATAAAAAAACACTGATTTTATTATCAATTGCCCAACTGGTCGCAAAGAATTCTTTATATTTTTTCCATGAAAATGTTTTTATTTCCTAATAAAACTAAATATCAAAACAATATTCAAATCTAACATATTCGCCATCAACCAGTTCCTGGTAATCCAACTGAAATAACCCTGTCTCCTACAGCCAAACCTTTTAATTTTCAGCAAGTACCGATTATGCGTTGCCAATTACTACAGGTTGCTTAAATGCCTCATAGTATTTGCCTTCGGACGAACGACAAATACATAACTGCCATCCTGATCGGTCTGAAAAACATTCATTGGAATAGTTATGGAATTTTCAGAATGATAGTCGTTTATCTGAATAAATTGCTATCATATTAACTTTCAGCTCAAGAATGCCATTCGGAATCTTTGTTTCAATGATAAAGGTGCGATTTCGACCGGGTTAATGTACTGGCTTACAAAATGAACTTTTGTTTCGATTTGTTTATTAATATCAGGAAAAAGTACAACGAGCTTATCTCCTACCTGACTTTTGATGAATATGCTTCTGACACTTCTGCACTCACCTTCAGGCTCTAAATGCAACAACTCTGTAGGCAGCTAACCGTGGTCAGGGGAAACAACTCCGCCTAACTTCTATATTACATTCTTCAATTGTACCATCAATAGGTGACTTGATTTAAACTTATCCACTTGCTGTTCCAAAGATGAATTATTTTCAGGCGATTCTTTGTTCGTTTTGACTGAAGGTACTGAACTTCGCTCCCGATTTTCTGATCCCACAGGTGTTTTTGGATATCGTACAAATCTGAAGCAAACTTTATTGTGTTTCCAGCCCCTGCATCTGGCTACGGTACTGTTGGTCATCCATCTGAGCCAATACCTGACCCTTTACAACTTCTTGCCCAACATCAGCAAACTTCGAAGAAATTGTTCCCGCGGCTTCTGCAAAAACAGCAGCATTCATATCACCATCGAGTTTGCCCTGCACCCGGATGAAATGATCAAAAACATTGCTTTTAATATTTCATCAAAGCGACGAATTTAAATTTTTCTGTAATTTAATGAATCCCCGCCTGCTGACCGTATTCATCCTCAAGATTTCTGATTTTGTCATTTATGGAGGCTTGTGGCTGCTCTTATCCTGTAAGCTGCGCCTTCTTGTCGCTGCTGCAGGAAAATATAAAAAATAAAACTGCAATTAATGCTATACGTAATTGTAGTTTAGTTTTCATATCAGGTCTGATTTGCTTTATCATTTAATTTAGAAATTCCTTTAAATTGTTCATTATACTTAAAATACGATCTAGCTTTGCTTTGCATTTAATAGTGATAAGATAGAGTTGAAGTAAAACTTGTTTCAGCCGATAAATACTGGGTTTGGTTTTGTGACAGTTCAAAACTTGTTGATACTCCCTCATGATATTTTATCAAAGTTTTATCATAAACCTTTTTAGTCAGAACTATACTTTCCTTCTCGGTTTTGTAATTATTATATGCAGTCTTGTAATTTTCGAGGGCTGTATCAAAATCCATTATCAAACCTTCCCTGGCATCTTCTTTACTTATTTCTGACTTTTCGAGATTAAATTTTGCCTGACTGACTCTTGCAGAACGCTCACCGCTTTGGAAAATAGGGAAACTTAATGTGCCTCCGATAACATCTTTAACTGCAAAGTTAAATTCCGGCTGGTTGGTTAGCTTCTCATGACGATAAAAACCGGAAATAGTCGGAAGGTATTTGGATTTCTCACGCTTAAGTAAAAGAGCTGACACATCAACCTGATTGCTGACAATCTTAAAATCGATATTTTTAGTTACATCATAAACCGGTGAAATAAGGTATTGTCTATTCCCCTCATCAATAAACTGTTGAAGACTGTCAGTTAACTCTATCGGCTGACTGAAATCCATCCCCAATTGATATTTCAACAGTTTCACTGAGATATCCCTTTGAGATTGAACTGATGTTATAAGTCTCTTAATGTTAGATTGACTTATTTTGGTCTGGTCGACGTCCGTCTCCTCATTAAAGCCCTGCTGATTCATTTTAGCCATATCGTTGTACGTTTGGGTAACAGACTCCAGACTTTCATTCAGTACCTTGAGACTTTCTCCAAGAACAAGAATCAGAAAGTAAGAATTTGCTACAGATTCTTTTGTCTGATCCTCGGTTTTAATAAGTGCTTTTTCTGATATTCCTTCTACCACTTTAGAAGCCTGAAGACCTACCAGGTATTCCCCGCTGAAAATTAGCTGAGAAATTGTAAAATCGATTGTGGTATTATTACCAACTCCCAAAGCTATATTTGGAGATTGCAAATAGGCATTATTAATATCCTGCTTGGTTAAATAGACATTTTCCGGTAATAAACTTGGATCGAGATATGATCCCAGATTTAGTTCTGGAATTGCGAACTGATGCAGATAATTTGCAGCCACATTCAGCTGAGGCAGACCTACTGCAATATTTTCCTTAACCTGTTTTCTTGCAATGTTAATATCAATTTTTGATGATTTGACATTCCGGCTATTCTGAAGTGCGTATGTTTGTGCTTCTGTCATTGAAAGTTTAAGCACTTCATTTTTATCCTGGCCGAATCCTTTAGTAATCGATCCCAAAAGAATAAACATTAAAAAGTATTTACGCATAAAATTCATATTACTATTTATTTTTTATAACTATTTTCCAATTCTTTTATCTTCTTTTCCAACACCATAATCCCTTTATCTGTTGCTATACCTCGAACATGATAATTTAAAAGTTCCACAAATAATTTGATAGATGTAAACTCCTCCACTGTAAACAAGTCGTTAAAATTCGTATTTTCTGCCCTCCACAGGTAAAGCCTTGCAATTATACTATTGTTCATGTCATTACGATAAAGCCCCTCTTTTAATACCTTTTGTAAGGTTAAGCAGAATGTAGTTATAAACTCCATCTCTTCGGGCTTTCAATGTTTTTTGAAAGTGCTGGGGATAGTATTTCTGCAGGTCGTGTTCAGTTGCCGGATTCTGTTCCCGAATATATTTATTCATCAGGATTGATATCTCAAATAACTCTTCAATAGC
>CAVVGP010000081.1:0-6576 GCA_963747625.1 uncultured Bacteroidales bacterium
AATGAACATACCTGAGACAATACTGGTTATTGACGATGAAGTGCAAATCCGTCGTTTACTTGAAATAACACTTTCATCAAGCGGATTCAAAGTTTCTGAAGCAGGAACAGGGAAAGAAGGGGTTATTCTTGCTGCCACTCATCATCCGGCATTAATTATTCTCGATCTTGGTTTACCGGATATAAACGGTATTGACATTTCAAAGAAAGTCAGGGAATGGTATCAGAAGCCTGTTATTGTTTTGTCAGTCAGAAATTCTGAAGATGATATAATCAGCGCACTTGATAATGGTGCAAATGATTACCTTACCAAACCTTTCAAAACGGGAGAACTTTTGGCACGAATTAGGGTCGCGTTACGACATGTTCCAGGTACCGATGTTGATCCAAATCTTTCTTTTGGCACTCTCACAATTGACCTTGTTAATCATATAGCCCGCAAAAATCAGGAAATTTTGAAATTAACTTCCACTGAGTTTTCGTTGCTTGCTCTGCTCGCGAAAAATTCGGGCAGAGTTCTTACTCATCAGAGTATTCTGAAAGAAATATGGGGTTTTGGTTATGTTGGCCAAACACAAATACTTAGAGTGTTTGTCGCTCAGCTGAGGAAAAAAATAGAAGACGACCCGGCTCAACCGAAGCTTTTGATTACTGAATCAGGTATAGGTTACCGTTTTCATGAATAGGAGGCCCCTGGCCGCTTCACGTCCTTCCCTCTAAAGGAGGGCAAATCAGAATTCAATAATCTTCTCAACCCTGTTGATTTTAAGATATTGTTTCAGAATGACCTGAATATCGTTATCTGTCGCATGAGGGAATAATACAATCGTGAACGGCAGACAGACCAAATCCTATATCGTTAATATTAAAATAGCCCCATCCCGAGTACTTCCCGTTTACAATTTTAACTGCACAACGTTCCTCCGGGTCCCTTCCTTTATCGATAATAAAAAAATTCCTCCTTGTAAAAATGAATTCCTCGGCAGCCTTCAAAGCTCTTTCATTATAATTATCAGATGACTCTTTTCCGATGCAGGCCCCTTTGCAGATGCCGACCTGATAATGGAAACAGGCTCCATCAGTCTCGTACAAACCTGAAAGTTTCTGACAAAGCCCATATTTCTCAACAAGTGATACTAATTTTGCTTTGGTTTTTTCTTTTGATGTAAATACTGAAACAGGAACTGAATCATCATTTATTTGACCGTACCGGTAATTAAGATATCCATTATGATCGACAAAACTGAAGATTCCCCATTGAAATCCAGTTCTGCGTTGTGCCCTGTTATACAGAGGCTTATTCAGCTTAATTTCAAAAGATTCCTTCAGAAGTGCAATAAGCTCGCTTCCTGTTGTTTCCCAGTCAATATCGGCTATCAGATCCCGCATTTCCATCGCCCTGTTTGTGGCATTATTTGAAAGGTGAGTATTTATTCTTTGTTGAAGGTTACGGCTTTTGCCTATATAAATAAGATCCCCTTTCTCATTGTAGAAATAATAAATTCCGGGCTCCTCCGGGATCATCTCTATTTTATTAAGATCGAGCTTTGGATTTAATTTTGATATTCTGCTGCTTTTAATAAGGGAAGACATGCCACCATTTATTTCACTGTCTCTGGCCATGAGAATCTCAAATAGCTTAACAGTCGCCAGAGCATCACCGGCTGCCCTGTGTCTTCCTACGATTGATATGTTCAGATCGCTGCAGATATTGCCCAGACTGTATGATTTATGACCCGGCAGAAGTCTTCTGCTAAGTGCAACGGTATCGAGGATACTTCTCTTAAAATTATAACCAAGGGATTTGAATTCCTGCCTGATGAATGAATAGTCAAACCGTGCATTATGAGCGACAAAAGTCCTGCCTTCAGTCAGTTCGATTATTCTTGCGATCTCATAAAAGCGGGGTGCATTTTCCACCATTTCGTTGGTAATACCTGTTAGGGTGGTAATAAAATACGGGATGTTTCTTTCAGGATTAACAAGGGAAATAAACTCGTCTGTTATCTTGTATCCATCATACAGATATACAGCTATTTCTGTGATTTTTTCAATACGTGCACTCCCTCCTGTTGTCTCAATATCAATAATCGCGTACATCTGTAGAAATATGCCTGGAATTATGATCACGAATATAGTGAGAATTGAAGGTAGTTAGGCTGTAACTTTGTATTTTTGTTATGCCAATACCTATTTATTATGAATGAATGTTACGGAAAGAAATTCATCCTTAATGGCAGCATGCAACTGGCTGGAATGTTTGATAATTCGATTGTTTATGAAGGCGATTCAATCTACGAAGTTTTAAAAATGGTTAAAGGCCGACCTGTTTTTTTCGACGATCATATGGAACGGCTTGCAACAAGCGTAAAATTGCAGAAAAAGGAATTCCTTGCTGATATTCCTGAAATTAAACAAGCTATAATAAACCTTGCCAGGTCAGAAAAAAAAAGCAAAACAAACCTGAAAATAGTTTTTAATTATAATAATAACGAGAAAAATTATCTGATTTATTTTATTGAACCGATCTATCCTTCTGAATCACAGTATAGAAAAGGGTAAGGGGTATTTTGTTTTTTGCTGAACGTAAGGATCCCGAATCAAAAGTCATAAATCATAAACTTCGTTCAGCTATCTCATATAAACTTATTAATGAGCAGGCTTACGAAGCTGTTTTGGTGAATGAAAATAATCTGATAACGGAAGGCAGCAGGACAAATATATTCTTTCTAAGAGGCGAAACACTGGTAACTGCCCCTGACTACTTAGTGCTTAATGGTATAACAAGAAAACATATTCTTGAAATATGTTCTGAAAACAAGATTACTGTTGAATTTGCCAGCGTTAGGGCTGATGAGATCAAGAAGTATGAATCTGTATTCATGACCGGAACATCACCTGCGGTACTTCCATTTTATTGTATTGATAATATTTTCTTCAATGTCAGAAATCCATTGATTGAAAAGTTAAGAAAACTTTACCAGGGAAGAGCTAAAGCAAGTATCGGACAATTCCGCCTTTAATATATTCGGGCTGTACGAAACAGACTAGCAGATAAATTATTATATTTGTTCCCTCATAAATCAAAATCTGTTTATTATGGCTAGTGTAAGAGAACTGAAAAAAGATATCGATTATCTTATTTTTGAAGTGATTTCCGACTGTTTTGCCTATTCAAATATTCATCCCGATAATAAATCTGATGAATTATCTGCATTAATAAATGATGCAGTTGAATTCAGAAATGACCTGATAGCACGTGTTAACAACCCGGATGGTAAGGATAATCCCAAAATCGTAAAAGCTTATTATAAAACCGTGGAAAAAGATCTTGTAACAGGAGTTGATAAACTTTTCGAAAGGCTGAGTGCCATTTCAACTAAGAAAAAGTAAAGTTTTTGTAAATCAGCTTTCCACAAAAAGTACATTTCCCGTCATCATCGAGGTTTACCAGTCTGGTCTTATATCCCGATCTTATTGTTACTTCCGTTCCACAATGCGGACATAAGGTATTCTGGCCGGTATTTGAATAGCTGTTGCCTATGTAAACGTAATCGAGTCTTTCCCTGGCAATCTCAAAGAGTTTATTCAGCGTGTCTTCCGATGTAGGAGGATTGTCTCTTTTATAGGTAGGAAAGTATTTGCTGAGATGAAATGGGACGTCTTTTCCCAGTTCACTCGCTATCCAGTTTGCCTGCAATGCCATTTCTTTTTCGTTATCATTCTGTCCTGGTATTATTAATGTGGTTATTTCCAGGTGTTTTCCCGATAAAGCGATATGTTTCAGGCTGTTTTTGACAGGTTCTAATTCTGCTCCTGTTAGTTTACGGTAAAAAGTATTATTAAATGCTTTTAAATCAATATTAAAAGCATCCATGAATTCCAGTATCTCATCAAGTGGTCCGGGATTCACAAAACCGTTGCTGACCATTACAGTAAACAGTCCCTCTTTTTTCACGGCTTCAGCAACATCCTTCATATATTCAATCCATATGACAGGTTCATTATAAGTAAATGCTATACCAATATTCTTCTCGGTAGTCGAGGCATCCCTGATTATTTTGTTAATACTGATTTCAGGAATAAGACTTTCCGGTACTTTCTGGGATATATGAAAATTCTGGCAATAATCACATTTCATGTTGCATCCGAACGATCCTATTGATAAGATATTATTTCCGGGGAAAAAATGATATAACGGTTTTTTCTCAACCGGGTCGAGTGAATATCCTGATATAACACCGTACGTTATCAGTTCGATCCGTTCGCCGGTATTTTTTCTGACGCCGCAGATCCCTGTCTTCCCCGTGGCTAAATTGCAGTAGTGTGGACAAAGAAGACATTTGAGCTTCTCATTATTTACTGTATAAAGCGGCAGCATACATTTTTCTTTCTTTTTATCAAATATCCTATATTTTTTTAAAGCAACTATAAATAACTTGCCAAAATCAGGAAAATATTTCCATTGATTTTTTCAGCCTGCTTAGGAACCCTTTTCCATGTCTCACCACGGGCTATCTCCTGATTTTATAATCTATCCAGATATATGGATAAACAATATTATATAAACTATTTATAATGTAATATGTTTAATATAAAATGAAAGTAAAAAAATAAAATTATCATATTATGGAATTAAGTAATAAAAAAATGCGTGCCCTGTGAAGGAGGGATACCTCCACTTACTGAAAAAGAAATTGCAGGGTTTAAAAAACTAATTTCAGAGGATTGGAAAGTTCTGGAGAACAGTAAGCTTATGAAAGAATTTTATTTTGTAAGCTACCGCCATACTATTGATTTTGTGAACAAAGTCGCAGATCTTGCTGAAAAGGAAGGGCACCATCCCGTGTTGCATGTGTACTTTGGCAGGCTGGTGACTGAATTATGGACTCACTCTATAAGCGGATTATCTGAAAATGATTTTATCCTTGCTGCTAAGATTGATAAATTATAGTAATCGGGTTATGGAAGAGCATGTTGTTAAAATACTTAGTATTGAAGAAGTGACTCATGATGTAAAATGCTTCAGGGTCGAAAAACCTGCCGGTTATTCATTTATTCCGGGTCAGGCTACAGATGTTTCTATAAATGTTCCTGCATTAAAGGACGAAAAAAGGTCTTTCACCTTTACCAGCCTTAGTTCTTTAAATTATCTGGAATTCACTATTAAAATTTACTCTGATCATAAAGGAATAACGAATGAACTCGGAAGACTAAAACCAGGGGCTGAACTTATTATAGGGGATGTATGGGGTGATATATCATTTAAAGGTGAAGGGGTTTTTATTGCCGGCGGAGCCGGTATCACTCCTTTTATTTCCATTTTCCGTGACCTTTATTACAGGAAAGATGATTGGAAGCAATTCACTGATTTTTGCCAATAAAACCAAAGAGGATATTATTCTTGAAAGTGAACTGAAATGGATGTTGGGAAATTCATTTATTAATATACTCTCCGATGAAATGGCAGAAGGATATGCCCATGGATATATCACCCTGGAGTTTCTTAAAGCCAATATACCTCTTCATCCCGGAAATTTCTATTTATGCGGTCCGCCTCCCATGATGGAAGCACTTCTTTTACAATTATCAAAACTTGGTATCAGAGAAAATTCAATTATAATGGAGAAAATTTAATAGGTTATTCATCTGAAGTGGCACTTAAATTATATAAATGAAAGCGATATTCAATTTCGTCTCAACACTCGATGGCAAAATCACCAAATGGGGTAACCCGAGGGTCAGGGACTGGTCTTAGAAGGATGACCAGAATCATTTTGACACAATCTGGAATAATACACGTGTCATTATAATGGGCAGTGGCACCTATACTTCTATATTCTAAAACCTTCACCCGATCATCTTTTTGTAATTATGACCAGGCAAACGGAGAGATTTAAAAGCAATGAGATAGCTGGACAACTCGAATTTGCAGATGAATCCCCTTCTTCATTGATCTCAAGGTTTAAAAATGGGGGGAAAAATATTAATTGCCGGAGGTCGACAGATAGCCACTTTATTTCTTCGGGAAAAATTAATTGATGAACTGTGGGCTTACTTTTGAACCAAGAATATTCGGAACAGGAGCTAATTTCGTTAGTTGAAGAAAAGCTTGATATCAGCTTGAAGATGATAAGTTGTTCAAGAGTAAATGAAGCTGGCACATTAATTACGAAATACAATATTGTCAGATAAAAAAGCCGGTAATTATTTAAAATATTTCACTTATGAAAAGCAGCATAAGGAATATATGCAGGGCAACGGACAATATATCTTAAGATGGTGTTTATTAATATAATATAAAATAAATGAAGAGCAAAACAATAGTTTTTATTCACGGGCTTTTTATGAATCCGGTTAGCTGGACTGATTGGGTGAAATTTTATGAAGAAAAAGGTTTTACCTGTTTTGCTCCGGCATTTCCATTTCATGAAGGCAACCCTGTGGCATTGCGTAACTTCATTAATCAGAATCTTGGTAAAATAACCTTCGGACAAGTAATAAATAGTCTTTCTGTCTTTATCGACTCTCTCCCGGAGAAACCTGTTCTAATTCGGGCATTCCATGGGAGGATTAG
>CAVVGP010000082.1:0-5158 GCA_963747625.1 uncultured Bacteroidales bacterium
CAATTAATTCAATGCCGTTTAACTGCCGCTGGTACTCCTTTTCAATAAGATCAAAAATCAGTATCTCTATTCCATGTCATATAATTTTAAAACATTTATTCTTCTGAAAATTCAACTAATAGCTCCCGGTATGTCGAAAATATTCTTGATTTGGAAATAAATCCGACATAATATCTGTCATCAAGCACCGGAAGGTTCCATGCCCCTGTCGCTCCTGAAAGTATCCATGACAGTTTCAATATTTTCCTTTTTATCTATGTATGAAGGTGGTATTGTCATCAGATTTTTCACAAGGGTAGTCCCAGTATAATTCTTGCTGGAACATTATTTCCCTAACATCATCAAGTTAGCACAACTCCTTCCAGGATATTGTATTCATCAACTACAGGAAATATATTTCTTTTTGATTTGGGCAATTACTTTCACCAGTTCACCAAGCGTATCATTCTGGCCTGACTTTAAGCAAATCAGTTTCAATCTCCCTTTTCCAGTTCATCCGTGTCAGAACAGCCTTATCTTTGTCATGAGTAATCAGGTCTCCCCTTTTCAGCCAGCTGTACGTGGTATATTGAATGTTTTTCAAAACTCCTCGTAGTTATATAAGCAGCTGTTGAGGTTATTATAAGTGGAATAAGAAGATGATAACCACCCGTGATTTCTGCAATAAGAAAGATTGCAGTCAGTGGTGCATGCATGACCCCTGCCATCATTCCAGCCATACCGACAAGGACAAACCTGTTATCAGGTAAGTCAACATCTATTACTTTTTTTAAAAGACTCGCAACAAGGAATCCGTTAACACCGCCGATAAAGAGAGTTGGCGCAAATATCCCTCCTACTCCGCCCGCACCATTTGTAGAGCTGCTTGCAATAACCTTGAGTAATACAAGGCCCGACATAAAGAGAATAATTGTCAAAAAATTGGCCGAAAACAGACTGAAGATACTGCTATTAAAAACTTGCGCTGAATTTCCATGAAGAAGTGACATAATCGTTTCATAACCTTCGCCATAAAACGGAGGGAAAAGATAAACCAGGCCTCCCAGTACTATTCCTCCGAGTATTAGTCTTATATATGAATTTTTTATTTTATGATAATTGCCTTCCAGAAACATTGTCATTTTCGAAAAATAAAGAGAAATTAATCCCGAGACGATTCCCAGAAGCAAATACCATGGAATATTTGAAACATCAAAAGCACCCACTACATCAAAAGAAAGCAGAACCTTATCTCCCATTAAGAAATATGCAACTGTTGCAGCCGTTACGGAAGATATTAGCAACGGAACTATTGATGATGTAGTAAGATCAAGCATCAGTATCTCAAGGGTAAACACAATTCCTGCAATAGGTGCCTTAAAAATCCCTGAAATAGCTCCAGCAGCTCCACATCCGATCAGCAGGGTAATGTGCTTATAGTTCAATCTGAAAAATCTTCCCAGGTAAGAACCTATTGCCGATCCAGTCAATACAATCGGGGCTTCAGCTCCTACCGATCCGCCAAATCCTATCGTAAACGTGCTTGCAATAATTGATGTCCAGGTATTATGAGTTTTCAGAAGGCTTTTCTTTCTTGAAATAGCAAAAAGAATCCTGTTGACTCCATGCTGATATTATCCTTAACTACATACTTTACAAATAAAAATGTCAGTGTCATCCCAATGAGAGGTAAACAATAGATATAAACCTGCCCGACTCGCCGTTATTCCTTCGGTAATTATTTTATGCATATAATGAATCGTATATTTCAATAAAGCAGCAGCAAAGCCACTTAGCAATCCTACAATAAGACTAAGGAAGTAGACTAATTTAACCTGATCAATTTCAAAAAGGCTCCGAAAAGAATTTCTCCTTAAAAAACGATTTTTGGACATAATTATGCAAATATAAAAACAATACTAAACCTTCACTGATTTTTAAGTAAGTTTGTCTTCTTATTAATATGCTGGAAATTATTTATACAGCAGTAATAATTCAACAAACATTAAAGTGGCTTGAACCAATAAAGTATTTATTTTCAAGTGATAGATATTAGATTATTTCAGTTTGCTTTCAATCGGAAAATTAAATGTTTCAGGAATGATAAATTATAAAAAAATTTACACTTGAAAATGGTTTAAGGGTTTTGGTTCACGAAGACAAATCTACTCCCCTGATCGCAATGAATATTCTTTATGATGTCGGATCGAGGGACGAAGATCCTGATGATGACAGGGCTGGCACATCTTTTTGAACATCTGATGTTTGGAGGTTCAATTAATATCTCCTGATTTTGACACTCCCTTGCAAATGGTCGGTGGAGAAAACAATGCATTCACCAATAATGATTTTACCAATTATTACCTCACAATTCCAACAGAAAATATTGAAACAGGCTTCTGGCTGGAATCCGACAGGATGCTTGAACTTGATTTTTCCCAGAAGAATCTTGAAACACAGAAAAACGTAGTATCCGAAGAATATAATCAGCGTTATCTTAATCAGCCTTATGGGGATGTCAATCTAAAACTGCGGCCTTTGGCATATAAAGTACATCCATACAGGTGGCCTACAATCGGGATGGATATATCTCACATAAAAAATGCAGATCTTGAACATATTAAGAAATTTTTCTTTTCACATTATGCCCCAAATAATGCAATCCTGGCCCTGACTGGCAATATTGGATACGACCTTGCATTCGAACTTTCACAGAAATGGTTCGGACCTCTAGAAAAAAGACCGGTACAGCAAAGAAACCTGCCGTCTGAACCGGAACAAAAGGAAGAAAGGATCCTTAATATTGAAAAAGACGTGCCATCGACTGCACTTTATAAGGTTTGGCATACAGGACCAAGAAAAAGTACCGATTTTTATACCCTTGATCTTATTACGGATCTTCTTGCAGGAGGAGAATCCGGAAGGCTATATACAAAGCTCGTCAGGGATAAAAAACTTTTCAGTGAAATAAATGCTTATCTCACTGGCGATATCGATCCCGGACTTTTAATTTTACAAGGCAAGCTGATGAAAGGAGTAGATATCCAGGAAGCTGAAAGATCAGTAAATGAGGTAATTGATGGGTTATTGAGTGAAAATGAGATAACAGATGAAATGGAAAAAGTCAAGAACAAATTTGAATCTTCACAGTCTTTTCCAATACCAGTATACTAAATAAGGCCGCAAACCTTTCTTTCTTTGAACTTCTGGGAGACCCAGGATTAATAAATAATGAGATTGATACATATAGAAACGTCACTCACAAAATGTTAACTGATGCTGTAATGAAATATTTTATCCCTTCTAACTGCTGTACCATAAACTATATCTCAACCCGAAAAGAGAAATGATAAATAACCTGCAAAGAGAACAGCCACCCGTTTTTCCTATTGAAGAGGTAATTATTCCTGAAACGAAGTCATACAAATTAAACAACGGAGCAGATGTTTTTGTAATTGAAGCCGGGACAGAGGATATTATGCGCCTTGAATTCGTTTTCAGAGCCGGCCAGGTTAAAGAACATTTACCACTTCTGGCTTCGACATGCAACATGATGCTTTCAGAAGGATCGCAGAATTACAGTTCTGAAGAATTAAACAGATTACTTGATTATTATGGCATATTTCTGAACATGTCGGTTGAAAAAGATAGTTCCGGAATTATTCTGTATTTCCTGAATAAACACATTGAAAAGGTACTGGAACTTAGCCATGAGATATTATTCCGACCGGTTTTCCCTGAACCGGAACTAAATTCGCTGATGAAAAAACGACTCAGCTGGTATTTGGTAAACAGGGAAAAAGTTCAAAACATTGCAATGGATCAGTTTTTTGAGTCTGTATTTGGAAAAAACCACCCTTATGGATATCAGGTTCATGAACAGGATTTCGAAAATATAACATCTTCTTTGCTTTTCAATTTTCATTCAAAGTATTATACTCCTGAAAATATGGCAGTTATAATATCAGGCAAAATACACAGCAAAATAATTGAATTACTCAATGCATTTTTGGGTAATCATGGCTTAATAGAAATTGAAACGGCAGAACCTGTTATTTCTCTCAAAGGTGATAAACTGAAAAAAGTTTATATTAATAAACCTGGAACGGTTCAAACTGCAATAAGGATCGGCTCTGCAACAATCAATAGAAGGCATCCCGATTACCCTGGGCTTAAAATTCTTAATGCCGTTATGGGAGGATATTTTGGTTCGAGGTTAATGAAAAATATCCGTGAAGAAAAAGGATATACATACGGAATAAGTTCGACAGTTTCGTCATCTTGATCTTTCAGGATACAAGGTGATTTCAACTGAAGTCGGTCAGAAATACTGCCAAAAAGCTATTGATGAGATTTACAAAGAGATAAAACTGCTTCAAAGTGTAATGTTGAAAGAAGAAGAGTTGTCGGTTGTTCGGAATTACATGTCAGGTGAAATGGTAAGAATGTTTGACGGACCTTTTGCGATTGCTGAAAGTTTCAAATCGACCTGGGAATTAGGACTTGATAATAGTTATTATTACCGGCTTGCTGAAAAAATAAAAACAATTAATCCTGACGAAATAATTGAACTGGCCAGGACGTATTATAATACAGATGAACTTTATGAAATTAAAGTCGGCTCAGAATGAAATACCGGCATTTTTATATTATCCTTTTTTTATTTAGTTTATTTTCAGGCGAGGCATTTTCACAGGCTGATTGCATTACTGATCCCCCATTGCCGCCTGTACTTACTTCTGTATCCGTTGATCCGGGAACTGGTAATACTATATTGAAGTGGACCCTAAGTCCATCATCGGGTATTGCCGCGTATATACTTTACACTTATAAAAACGGAGACGGTATGCCAATCGATACTGTCTGGGACCCGTCTTCAACGAGTTACACAGTAACAAGCACCGCTTCAAAATACTTCAGCGTATCATATGTCATAACTGCAATGAGACTTCCCAGATGTACAAGCATCTTTTCTAATGTGATCAATTCAATTTTCGAAGTAACCTCCATTGATACCTGTACGAAAAAAATTATTGTTTCATGGAACAGTTATCCATCTTTACCCGAAGTTGTTACAGGTTATTCCATTTTGTCGTCAGTTAATGGCGATAATCTTACTGAAACAGGAAATGCAAGCGCAGGAGATACTACCTATACACTTAATGATTTTACAATTGAT
>CAVVGP010000083.1:0-13103 GCA_963747625.1 uncultured Bacteroidales bacterium
TTGCGCCCGTGGTGGTGATGTCCACGATCGCTTCGGCCGTGCCCGCCGTGGGCGCGCCTTCGGTGGCGCCCGCGCTGGGCACGATGCGGGTAATCGAAATGCCCTTTTGCGCGAAGAAGCCACGCGTCAGCTGGGCATATTTGGTGGCGAGGCGCAGGCGCTTCTTGTGGCGCAGGGCATAGGCGGCGCAGATATCGTCGAGGTCCGCCATGGTGGAAACGTCGATCCAGTGCGCGGCACCGCCACCACCACGTCGGCGAAGCCGAAGCCCAGCGGCTTCAACAGCGCCACACGGCTTTCCAGCTCGGGCGCCGCCTCGCGGATCAGATCCTCGCCGGTGACGCCCAGATGCACGTCGCCGCCGACCAGCGCGGCGGCGATCTCCGACGACGACAGCAGCATCACGTCGATGCCGGGAGGCCTCCACCGTGGCGCGATAGCCGCGCGCCCGGCGATCTGCTTCAGCGCCACGCCCGCGGCCTCAAAATAGGCGTCGACCTGCTCCTTGAGCCGGCCCTTGGACGGGATTGCGAGGGTAACGGGATCGGACATAATTTGCCCCGCACCGCCGCGAGCAACCTTGCTCGCTTCTCTGATGGCGAAAAGAAAAGGATGTAAAAAAAAACTTTCTTGCGTTTTTAGAGAAATAAACACCCCGTCAGTTATTCCGGACCAGGAGCAGGCTGAAAATTTTAAAAACAGTCCTGATCCTGCAACGATTATCAGAAGCGGGGTTGTTACTTTTTTAAACTTAGACGGAATATATTGTTTCATTGCTACACGAATAAAAAATTCCGGTCAGATGACCGGGATTGAATAATAAATCTTTGTATGGATAAACTAAGCTAGTCTTACGTCTACTGCATTAATTCCTTTTTTGCCTTCCTGAAGTTCAAATGTAACTTCATCATTCTCTTTAATCTGATCTTTCAGACCAGAAACGTGTACAAAATATTCATTATCCGAATCTGCATCTTTAATGAATCCGAATCCCTTTGATACATTAAAAAATTTTACTGTTCCTTTGTTCATTTTATTCTGTTTTTTAAATTATGGCCGCAAGCTACATAATTAAATTGAAATATCTAAATTATTTTATAATATTCCCATAGTTAGTTCAAATTATGATCTATAATGTCATTTGACTGAAAACATTTTCAGGAAAATAATAAATATGAATAATCAGTAATCAATTTCAAATATCTTTACTTTTATCACTTTAATTATTAATACGATTCAGAAAATGAAAAGATCTTTTATTCTTTGGATAATAATTTTATCAGCTGCATATAATCTGTTCGGTCAGAATAATTTTCAGACTGTTGCAGAAAAGTCTGATTTTAAGTCCACTTCAAATTACAATGATGTCAGGATTTTTATAGATCATCTGCTAAAATCCTCTCCATATATAAGGATGGAGAAGATTGCAACATCGACTGAAGGAAGGGATATACCTCTTTTAATTATAGGAAAGCCTTTGCCAAAGTCTCCTAAAGATCTTGTTAATGATAAAAGGATTGTAGTCTATATACAGGCAAATATCCACGCTGGGGAAGTTGAAGGCAAAGAAGCTGCTCTGATGTATGCAAGAGATTTATTAAAACAGAAAAACCCTGAGGTTCTTAAAAATGTAATGTTGCTGATATGTCCGTTGTTTAATGCTGATGGCAATGAAAAGATCAGTCCTCTTAACAGGACCTATCAGAATGGCCCTGTGAATGGTGTAGGAGTGAGGTATAATGGTCAGTTTCTTGACCTTAACCGTGATGCAATGAAGGCTGAATCACCTGAAGTCAGGGGAGTATTGAAAAATGTCTTTAACAAATGGGATCCTGCTGTATTTATGGATTGCCATACAACAGACGGATCCTATCACGTAGAACCAACTACGTTTACCTGGATGGTCAATCCTGACGGTGATACTTCCTTAATTACATATATGCGCGAAAAAATGATGCCTGAAATGTCGAAAAAATTATCAGATAAGTACAAGACAGAGAATTGTTTTTATGGTGAGTTTTATGATATGATGGATCCTGAAAAAGGCTGGGTGTACGATGCGTCAGAGCCCAGGTACATGACCAATTATTTTGGAATAAGGAACAGGTTGGGAATCCTTAATGAGAATTATGTTTATGCTGATTTTAAATCGCGTGTTATGGGTTGCTATTACCTTATAAATTCTTTGCTTGATTATACATCTTCTCATAAATCCGAAATTGAGAATATGCTGTATGATGTTGATAAAAGGATGGTTGCCAGAGGTGCTGATCCGGCAGTAACAGACTCTTTTGCAATTGAATACAAAGTGCGACCGTTGCCACAAAAAGTCACAATCAAAACATATGAAGCAGAGTTGATGAACGAAACTAACGGCTGGAAAAATTACAGGAGAACAGAAAAGAGGAAGGATGTGACAATCCCTTATTATGTTGACTATTATCCTACTAAAAATGTGAGATTCCCATTCGCATATCTGATAACTACAACCGACCCGGCTATTACTGACCTTTTAAAGAGGCATGGTATAAAAATGGAAAAACTTTCAGGTGATGCTAAAATTCAGGTTCAGCGTTTTGAAATTACCGACCTTAAGGGGTCAGCAAGGCTTAACCAGGGTCATTATACAAACACTATTGAGGGTAAATATATTGATGGTCCTGTTGATTTCCCTGCGGGTACAATTGTTGTGAGAACAGCGCAGCCACTTGGAAATCTGGCTGCATATTTGCTTGAGCCACAATCGGATGATGGGTTAGTTTTTTGGAATTTTTTAGACCGTATACTTGTTCCGCAATGGGGTAATGGCTATAATCCTTGTCCTGTTTACAAGGTTCTGGATAAAACAGTTTTAAAAACAAAACCAGTTTTGTAAAAAACACATTTTTTTCAGACCTTTGGCACAATTATTATTCGGCAATATATTCCTGAAATGAGAAAATGGAGAGTTGAAGATTCAGCAGAATTATATAATATAAATGGATGGGGAGTTGATTACTTTTCAATAAATGAGAAAGGAAATGTGATAGTTACCCCCCAGAGAAACGGTTTTTCTGTAGATCTGAAAGAGCTTCTAGATGAACTAATTTTAACTGATGTCTCTCTTCCCATACTGGTAAGATTTCCCGATATTCTTGATGACCGTATCATAAGTATCTCGAAATGCTTTATATCTGCCTCAGAAGAGTACGGATATAAGGCCCAGAACTTTATTATCTATCCCATAAAGGTGAATCAGATGCGACCAGTGGTTGAGGAAATTGTCAGTCATGGGAAAAAATTCAATATCGGGCTGGAGGCAGGTTCCAAACCTGAACTTCATGCGGTGATAGCAATTAATACCGATCCGGAATCTCTGATAATCTGTAACGGTTATAAAGATGAAGATTATATTGAGCTTGCACTTCTGGCTCAGAAGATGGGTAAAAGAATATTCCTGGTGGTCGAAAAATTAAATGAGCTTAAGCTTATTACATCTATAGCAAAACGGCTGAAAGTAAAGCCAAATCTTGGGATAAGGATAAAACTTGCAAGTGTGGGCAGCGGAAAATGGGAAGACTCAGGAGGTGATATCAGCAAATTCGGGTTGACTTCCAGTGAATTGCTTGAAGCCATCGATTATATTGAGAGGAACAAAATGAGAGATTGTGTCAAGCTGATCCATTTTCATATTGGAAGTCAGGTCACAAAAATACGGAGGATAAAAATTGCTTTGCGTGAGGCTTCTCAATTCTATGTTCAGCTAAGGCAGCTTGGCTTTAATGTTGATTTCGTGGATATTGGAGGTGGTCTGGGTGTTGACTATGACGGTACAGGATCTTCAAACAGTGAAAGCAGTGTCAATTATACGATCCAGGAGTATGTAAATGATTCAATCAGCACTTTTGTTGATGCAAGTAATAAAGCCAATATCCCGCATCCGAATATAATAACAGAATCAGGTCGTTCACTTACCGCCCACCATTCAGTTCTCATTTTTGAGGTTCTTGAGACCACTACACTTCCATCGTGGGACATTGAGGATCAGATCAATGATTATGATCATGAACTTGTTAAAGAACTTTTTATTCTCTGGGATAATTTTAATCAGTCCAGGATGCTCGAAACATGGCATGACGCTCAACAAATCAGGGAAGAAGCGCTGGATAAATTCAGTTTCGGACTGATTGACCTGAAAACCCGGGCACAGATTGAGAGGCTTTTCTGGTCAGTAGCACGTAAGGTTTATCAGATGGCTAATGTGACAAAACACGTCCCTGAGGAGTTGCGACAAATCTCCAGGATACTGTCTGATAAATATTTTTGTAATTTCTCACTCTTTCAGTCTCTTCCGGATGCATGGGCTATAGACCAGATATTCCCGATAATGCCTATTCACAGGCTTAATGAGGAACCCTTGCGAAATGCCACGATTCAGGATATGACCTGCGATTCCGACGGGAAAATTGATAATTTCATTTCAACACGTAATTCATCACACCAGTTGCCGCTGCATTCACTCAAAGGAAGAGAGCCGTATTATCTCGGAGTCTTCCTTGTTGGTGCTTACCAGGAAATACTGGGCGACTTGCATAACCTGTTCGGCGATACTAATGCTGTTCATGTATCAGTAGACAGTGATGGTTATAAAATCGATCAGGTAATTGATGGAGAGACTGTTGCAGAGGTCCTTGATTATGTCCAGTACAACTCCAAGAAAATGGTGCGAACTGTTGAATCGTGGTGACAACATCAGTGAAAGCAGGTATTATAACGCTTGAAGAGGGTAAAGAATTCTTGTCAAATTACCGCTCAGGCCTCTATGGATACACTTATTTTGAATAGAAAACGCTGATTTTCTGATAATCGCTGGCAATTCTTAAATTTTCTTTTTAAATTGGATTTTTAATTTTCAGGTTTCTGATCGTTAATTATTAACCTTTTAAACATTTAAACTATGAGTGACGGTACTTTTGATTTAAATCTGTTTATTAAGGAATCCAAGGATGTCCTGGTAAATCCTAAATCCTACTTCGCGATCATGAGAACTTCGGGAGGTATGACAGAACCATTGATTAAAGCAGTTATTTATGGTGCTGTTTCAGGAGCATTTACATTCATCTGGAGTATTCTGAGAATCGGTGCGATGAGCGGCGGCCTTTTTGGAGGCACAATTGGAATAATGGCTTTTATCTGGTCAGTTATCGGCGCTATTATTGGTTTGTTTATTGGCGCTGTGATTTTACTTGTTATCTCTTCTATCTGTAAGGGGACCACTGATTTTGAGTCAAATGTCAGAGTGACTGCTGCTACAATGGTATTGATGCCTGTACGGTCATTCTTTGGTTTTGCCACTCATTTCAATATTTATCTCGGGTTCATTATAGGCCTGGCAATTGCTGTTTATTCAATCTGGATCTTGTACAATGGCCTAGTGGAATCACTGAAATCAAATCCTGAAACAACCAAAATAGTATCTTATATTTTAATTGCTCTTGTTGTAATCTTCTCATTAATTGGCCTTGGTACTGCACGAAGAGCCAGATCGTTTATGAATGATTTTAATAATAATAAGTATAACAAAGAGATGATGAAAAACATACCCAAAAATTGACAACCTATAAAACCAGTGACGCCAGGTTCCGACTTTTTTTATCGGACCTGGCGTTTTTATTAGTAATAAATGGCTATATTTCCGGGTCAAATGGCAGAATTAAAAGAGGTATCATGAAATCTTCTGTTTTTATTTTTTTGTCTTTTGTATGTTTCAGTCTTAATGCACAGAAAGGGAATATGAATGTGTCCAGATGGCACAGTAGTGATAAAGTTGAAAACTCAGATTATCAGCTGCTAAGGAAGGCTAATTATATACATTTATTTCAAATGACAATGACAATCTTTATATCAATATTAAAGTTGTAGATCCGGGGCGTCCAGACCGGATATTAAAAGAAGGACTTACTGATCTGGCTTAATATGGATGGTAAAAATGCAAAAAAAATGGGAGTCAGATATCCAAAGGTTCACAAAATCAGGTAGCCCACAGAAAAGCTGACCACTCAGAAAACATTGCCAGTCAGCCAGGCAATGCTGTCAATCTTCTGTCACTTGCAAATACTATTGAACTAATAGGTTTTATAAGTGAACAGGAAAGAGCACTTTCCTTCAGACAATCACGATAATTTCAGGGGTACTGGTCAGAATATGATGATTCAGGGGTATTGTATTATAAAATGCTTATGCCAATAGCCAAACTTCCTGTCAGAAACTCAAGAAACGGCACATGGAGCAATGCCATTTAATATAGGCATTGAGTATGGTTCTGCAACGGTGATTAATAAACCGGGTGTTAATATGGGCCCGCCACCATCTTCATCATTCCAGTCTGACATTTCGCGCGGGTGTTTCCGAATTACATTGGATTAATAATGTTCAACTTGCATCTTCAAGATAGTTTTTTTGTAGCTTTACCACTTCAGTTAATAATGTGATATGCTCAGATCTAAAAAATTAATATATGACAAATAATAATGTGAAAAACTGGATATTTTCCAAAAATATATTTGTAGTTCTTTTGTACAGGATCCTGCTGATAATGGTTCTTTTTTCATTCTGCAGAATAGGATTCTTCCTGTTCAATTACAAAATGTTTCCCGGAGTTTCAATAACACAGTTCCTTAAAATGTTGAAAGGCGGCCTGACTTTTGATATTTCAGCAGTGGTTTATTTTAATATGCTTTTTATCCTTTTGAGTATTCTTCCATTTGAATTTCGATATAAGAATGCTTACCAGACAGTATTAAAATACATCTTTTTTATTACAAATGGTATTGCCATTGCAATGAACGGAATGGATTTTGTTTACTACAGGTTTGTTGATAAACGAGCAACTGCAGATGTCTTCGGAACCTTTGAGCATGATACCAACAACACAAAAGTATTTTTCAGGTTTCTGACCGATTACTGGCCAGCAACGCTGTTTACATCTTTTTATGGTTTTTGATGGTCTATTTATATGAAAAGTCAAAACTGAAAAGCCAGGAAAGCTAATAAAATTAGCTATTACTCGGTAAACATTCTGATGATTCCACTGGTATATTGCACTGGTAATTGGAGCAGCAAGGGGAGGGTATAAGCATTCAACCGACCAATCACTATCAGTAATGCTGCACGTTATGTGGAAAGACCCCAAAATGTGGCTATTGTACTTAATACACCCTTCAGCATTTTCCGAACTTTTGGTAAAAAAGCACTGGTGAAATATAATTTCTTTGACGATGAAAAGCTTGACACAGCTATATAATCCTCATTATGTTCCCGATAAAGAGCAAACCATTTACCAATGAAAATGTGGTAATAATTATTATCGAAAGTTTTGCGCAGGGAGTATATCGGATCACTGAATCCTAAACTTGAAGGCGGGAAGTATAAGGGTTATACTCCATTTATGGATTCACTGATCAAAGTCAGTCTTACTTTCGATGTATCCATAGCTAACGGCAAAAAATCAATTGATGCAATGCCTTCGGTTCTGTCATCAGTCCCTTCGCTCGAAACTCCATATGTTATTTCTCATTATGCCAACAACCAGATCAACGGACTGGCAGAACTGCTTAAGAAGAAGGGATATTATTCGGCATTTTTCCATGGTGCCCCTAACGGATCAATGGGTTTTGATTCATTTACTAAGATGGCGGGATTTGATGACTATTTTGGTCTTAATCAGTATCCAAATAAAGCTGACTTTGATGGCATATGGGGAGTATGGGATGAACCATTTTTAAAATTTTTTGCGTCGAAACTTAATACCTTTAAACAGCCTTTCTTAGCTTCAATATTTCCGTTTCATCCCATCATCCGTTTAAAGTTCCTGAAAAATATGCAGGTAAATTTAAAAAAGGCCCTGCTCCAATACTTGAGGTTATAGGTTATACTGATTATTCATTGCGTGAATTTTTCAACGAGGTTTCAAAAAGCCCATGGTATAAGAATACTCTTTTTGTCATAACTGCCGATCATACAAATGAATCGGTGCATAAAGAATTTCAGAATAACTTTGGCGCCTACTGCGTGCCTATTATATTCTTTAAACCGGGCAGTGACCTGAAGGGCTATAAACAACGGATTGCTCAACAAATAGATATAATGCCGACAGTTTTGAATTATCTTAATTACGATGAAGAGTATATAGCTTTCGGAAATAACCTGTTAGATGACTCCTATGAATCTTTTGCATTCAATACCAACGGAAGTACATATAACCTTTATATGAAAGATCATATACTGGAAATGATTGATAATAAGACTGTTGGATTATATAATTATAAGAATGATTTGTTCCTCGAAAATAATTTGATAGGAAAAGAACCGGAACATTCAGAAACAGATGGAAGAGAAACTGAAAGCCATTATACAAACTTATAACAGCAGGCTGATTGATAATAATATGGTTGTAAGAAACCCAAAGTGATAGAATATGTAAGTCGTTACTCTAATTTGTATATTCAATATTAAACATTGATACATGAAATAAAATAATATAATTATGAAATCACGTACGTCAGTTTTTAAAGTTAGCTGGTAGGCCGGAATTAATTGCTAGCAGGTAGCATTCTTCTTCTGTATGCCGGAGCTCCAAATGCCTGTATCAGTCCAGATAAGCAAAGTCAATACTTTCACCATTGGTATGGCGGGATATACATTCAAGGAGTTTTCAGTTGAGAAAACAATCGAGATGATGAAGAGGATAGGAGTCACCAATCTCTCCTTAAAAGATTTTCATATGCCCATGAACAGCACCCAGGAACAGATAAATGAGGTCATTGGTAAATTTAAACATGCAGGGATCAATGTTTATACGGTCGGCGTTGTTTATATGAAGACACCGGAATCAGTTGACCAGGCTTTTGAATATGCAAGGATGGCAGGAGTTAAAATGATAGTGGGTGCTCCTGATTATGAGCTTCTTCCTTATGTAGAGAAAAAGGTGAAGACTTATAACTTCAAGCTGGCTATTCATAATCATGGTCCTGACAATCCGCTTTATCCGAATGCCACTGATATCTGGAACCATATTAAAAGATCTTGATGCCAGAATGGGGATTTGCATCGATATCGGACATACTGTCCGCGACGGACAGGATCCTTCAGTTGATCTGCTGAGATATAAATCAAGAATATTCGATATGCATGTTAAGGACGTCGATAAGGCTTCTAAAGAGGGAACACTATCGAAATGGGACGCGGAATCATTGATATTCCTAAAGTCATAGATACACTTCGGAAAATAAAATACTCCAGTTCATGCAGCCTCGAGTTTGAAAAAGACATGAGTGATCCCCTTCCGGGTATAGCGGAATCTCTAGGATATTTTAGAGGAGTGATGGCTTGTAAATAAGAAGAATTGAATATACTAAAGCTCAGTATACAAGGTATGGAGCAAAATGAAAAAGCATAAGCAGGAGGCCCGTCAAAACAACCTTACTCAGGGCGAAGAATTCTTTGTGTGACTCAGTGATCCTGATAGTTATCGTGAATTTTTGGTTATCTGTGACACTTCTTTGTTTTTTTACGATATGTAATGAACTCTTCAAAATATGAGGTCAGGGAATTTAAAACAATAATTTAAAACTTTTCTCGATTATGTCAGACTCACGAAGGAATTTCATTAAAAAAGCTGCGGCCGGAACGGTTGGATTAACAATTGGCGGTAAAGTATTCGCATCAACTGCAAGAAGTTATAATAGAATTTCTGGTGCAAATGATGTTATCCGGTTATCGGTTATAGGATGCAATGGGAGGGGTGCATCAATGGCAGGAACATTTGCAAAACAGCCAAATACTGAGGTTATTTATGTATGCGATGTTGAAAACGTAGCTATGCAGAAAGGGATTAAATCTGTTTTGGATGTCACAAGAAAGGAACCACTCGGAGTGAGTGATTTTCGGCGGATACTTGATGATAAAAATCTGGACGCCGTTTATATAGCTACTCCCGACCACTGGCATGCCCCCGCATCAATCATAAGCCTCAAAGCGGGGAAAAATGTATATGTCGAAAAACCATTAAGCCATAATCCGCATGAGGGTGAATTGCTGGTACAAGCTGCAGATAAATACGGGAAAATCGTTCAGATAGGAACTCAGCGCCGCTCATGGCCTACTCTTACAGAGGGAATTGCCGAACTTAAGAATGGAGTAATAGGAAAGGTCTATATGGCTAAAACATGGTATGCCAACACAAGGGGGCCCATCGGAATCGGAAAAGTGGTGCCTGTTCCTTCTAACCTTAATTATGAATTATGGCAGGGACCTGCTCCCCGACGTCCTTATAAAGATAACCTTATTCATTATAACTGGCACTGGTTCTGGAACTGGGGCACTGGCGAGGCATTAAATAATGGTACTCATGATATTGATGTTGCAAGGTGGGGGCTGGGTTTGGATTACCCGCTTAAAGTCAATTCTGCAGGCGGACGTTATCAGTTTAAAGATGACTGGGAGACTCCGGATACACAGATTATTACATTTGAAGCTCCCGGAGCAACAATTGAATGGGAGGGAAGAAGCTGCAATGGAGGTTATAATGATAACCGGTCACGTGGTGTCATTTTTTATGGCGAAAACGGATCACTTCATACGGGAGATAACAGCTATACGATTTTTGACAATTCAAATAAACTGGTAAAGGATGTGAAATCTGATATTGTCACTACTGAAAGTCTTAACACCACCAGTCCAGGAGAAGAACTTGATGCCCTTCATGTTGCAAATTTTCTTGAAAATATCCGCAACAACCGGAAACCATTTGCTGATGCCTTCACTGGACATAAAAGCACACTCGTGGATGCAGTTGGGCAACATTGCCCAGACGGGTACGGGCATACTCTGGATATTGATCCTTCAAACGGGCATATTTTCGGAAGATACTGAGGCAATGAAACTCTGGTCGCGAGAATATGAAAAAGGATGGGAACCGACAGTGTAAGTTTAAATTATATTAGTAATAATTCTTTGCCGCCTTTGCGTAATCCTTAATGTGCTTTGCGGTTAGATTTTCTTAGTATCTTCTTAACAAATTCAGTAATTTGCTATCCAGTTTATGACCGTACCAGTCTTTATAATCAACATCGGTCCGGCCTGAATCGAGAATACCGAAATCGCCCCTGAAGTTCCAGAGAGCATATCCAATACCGTTCTGTGTAAGGATATCGATTACGTCACCAAACCAGGCAAGGAATATTTCATGAGGCGTTTTTTTCCAGCAGCCGCATTCGCCACAATGAACACCTATGCCTTTATTTAACAGATCGATCCATGGTTTGTAAAACTCTTCAAGTTGCTGTCTGCCATAAGTTTTCCCATCAATAGTACCAGGCCATACCGGGACAGGCGCCTTCGATGGATCCTTCCACACCCATGGTGCCTGATAATGTGAGACTAGTCCTGGCCAGTAACCACGACAACTTTGTCCTATTTTTAGGTCAATGAGTTCAGGAATTACACTATTTCCGCCACCATTTCCGTCAGCGATTATCAATCTGTGAGGGCTTACTAGCCCTTATTGCCTTGCATGCTCCTTCGGCAACCATCTGTAAATAATTCGCCAGGTACAGGACCTTTTTTAGCGAACTGGTCATTCATGTCTTCAATAAATGCAGGTTCGTTAAGCAGATCAAAGCTTAATTTTTTTGATGAAATATTTTTATAGCGCTATGCCCACATTCCCCAGTGAAAATCAAATGCATCACGGGCTTCTTTATCCTTCCACAAGTTAAAAGGTTCATGAAAGCCGGCATTTATGCAGTATCCCGGAGCACCGGTGCAGGTTGAGACTCACATGAAGTCCATGCCTGTTGGCCATAAATATCAGATGATCAATCTCATCAAGCACTTTTGGGTTAGTTTTGTACACTTCAGCGACCGTAATATCTTTTGAACGGTCAAATGAAAGATACCTTGGGTATGCCATTGGCAAACGTACAAAATCGAAACCCCAGTCTGCCATCCATTTAAAATCATCCTCAGTTGTCCTGTCCCCTCAGGGTTTGCCGGTTGGGACGGGAAAAATAATCTAGAAGGTTAAAGCCTTTCCACCTGGGCAACAGGTTTTTTGACGGAAATAAACTTTTTTCATAAACTGTTTTTCCTGCCAGGGCGATGCCGGTGGCAGCCAGAGTCGTGTTCTTAATGAACAGACGACGATTAATCTTATTTATACTCATAACACTCCATCTTTATAATTATAAATTTATGTATTATTTTGGTCTTCAAAAACATTCTTTTTAGAACTCTTTCCTTATTCATGAATTATTATTTTGTCATTTGATCTATAATTAGGAAAGCACCTCATTAATTGATTGTTATATTTAAAATAAGACAATTAAAAACGTATTGCTTTTTTTTGAATTGACTGATTTTAAAAGGTTAACTGAAATTGAGCGATGTTTATTACTATCTTTGCGGGATGAAAGATGAAACAGAAATACCAATTCAGAAGGTGGAAGATCATGTCGCTGCAAATATTCGCAGAGACAATTATTCACAGATCAGGGATTTACAGGCTACTGAGTTTAATGCAGCAATTGCTAACAGGCTTTTGTCAAAAGAAAAAAATCAGTTAAAATGCGAAAAATGCGGTAAAGAATTTACTGCTGACATTAATGAAAAAGATTTACTGAAGTGTCCTAATTGCAGGTAGAGAAATGCCTTAAAAAATCTTATATAATTTGTTCTGCCCTGATTAAATCAAAGAGAATACTTAAGACCCTTGTTAATAAGTATATGATTAATCACGAGATAGGGAGATCGAATGTTTTTTGAGATTTCCTGGATGAAAAACGTGCAGATTGAGGTTGATTTAAAAATTGGTTCATTAATAATACAACACCTGTTTTAATAAAAAAGATACTTTTATTTTCAGGGTTACTTGTGCACCTGGAAAGGTCAGATAATACAAAAAATACCGGGTCCGACAGGCATAGTGAATTTAAGCTTCTGAGAACCTTGGATTTAAAGGTAGTCCGGTTTAATGACTTATTATTTGGCTTTCGAATTAATTAAGTTAAAATTATCATCTATTCTGTCAGATTAGTTATCGAGAGTTTTATTTATATATACTTTCA
>CAVVGP010000084.1:0-34731 GCA_963747625.1 uncultured Bacteroidales bacterium
AGAGCCCGTGCAAAGTATCAATGAAGTCGTGGGCTGAGTTCTGTTGAGGGCAGGACTAAAATATCCCGGTTCAAATGTTTTATAATCTTCTGAGTGTACAATACTCCGGAATAGGTCAATGAGCGGGAGAGATCGAAAAATTCTTTAAAGGACGAATCTGAAGACGATACGGGAAGTCTGTTTAAATCCATTATTCATATGTTTCCAAACCGTGATGTAAAGAGCAGTGTATCCTTTGTTGCTATCTGATTATCGAGCTATGCAGAATATGAAAGCTGTATTTCTTCGTACCATTTAGATGTACCCGTACTGTTCTTCGATTTAAAACGGATAAATTCTTCCCATATTAAAGCTGGCTTTTGGCAGATCCAGATTTACCGACCTATCGCTTGACATTCTGACTATGATTAGCACTTACAGATAGGTTGAAAGGGGTTCCATCCCACGACTTTGCTATAACTTATGCTAGACTGCCGCTGAGTGGTAATATGATCACTAACGTTATAACTGTTGTTTTGATCATATCCGCTGGAACTCATGTTAACGCTAGCAGAAAATCTGGAGCCCGGAGAGGCCTTAGATCCTGATTAAATATCCAGCCCAGCCTGTAATTACTTGTTTTTGAGTAATCACTGAGACCCTGGTGTACCCGATATATTGTTTGCATAACTGAATGAAAAATTACCACTGTATTTATAACGTCTGTTATAATCAGACTGCGCTGTTGCGACCCATGAACCATTTTCATAAAGACTTCCCTTAATCGTAAGGTCAAAATAATCGCTGATTGCAAAATAATATCCACCGTCAGTTAGTGAAAAACCTCGTACCCGTTCTTCCCCGTAACGAGGAATGATCAATCCCGATGCTGCCTTTTTAGTCTGGACAGGAAAAAAGCCAAACGGGATTACCAGGGGCAATGGTATTCCTTCTACAACAAGATTACCCGGGCCTGAAACAAACTTTTTCCCCGGATATACTCTTGCTCTCGGAAGATTTATATAAAAATGAGGAGTATCTGCATCGCATGTGGAATAAGTACTGTGCGATATATTGGATGTTCCATCTTCAAGAAGTTTCGCATAAGCACTATGTAAGAGACCGGCATCCTGTTTTGTTACAATATTTTTAATCAGAGCTTTTCGAGTTTTAAAATTATAAGTAAGCTCATCTGATTCAAACTCGTTGCTCCCTTGTTTAAAAGCCGGTTTACCAATTACTTTACCTGTTGTATCTCGTCCTTCCGATTGCGAATAAAAGATTGGTATTCATATTAATTACAATCGAATCGGCTTTGATTTCAAGGTCACCATAGTCGATTACAGCATTCTTAACAAGAATGAACTGCTTATTTATAATATCTCTTTTAATTAATTCCGCAGCTTTATATGTAATTTTTGAATCGACTGCACCTTTCGCTGGTTTGCGAACCTTTAACAAGGTATCGGTATTAATAGTATCTTTCTTTACTATCAAGGTATCTTTAACCGGTCTGTTTTCCTGAGAGAACAGAGAAAAAGATTGGACCACAAGAAGGAACAATATAACTAACCGCTTTTCTTTAAAAAAATACAACTTAAATACTATTTTTGTAAAGTTTTTGTGTGATACTGGGATGCCTGCGCAAAACTAATTAAAAAACATTAACTAAAAATGAGTACAGGAATTAAAAACGGCAAACATCATACCTTTAATATCTATATAAGTAATTTTGTTTTTTCTTTTTGTTGCCGGCCCAACTATTTCATTCTCAGAAAGCATTATTAAAAATGATAAAAGCTGGGTTATAGTGATCGATGCCGGGTCATGGAGGAAAAGACCCGGGGGCACTGGGGTCCATGAGCCGTGAAAAGGATATTACACTGGCAATCGCCCTTAAAACCGGGAAATATATTGAACAGAATATCAAGAATGTAACAGTAATTTACACACGTAAAAGCGATTCGACTGTTGACCTAAGAGACAGGCCAAAGATTGCCAATAAAGCTAATGCTGATCTGTTCATTTCCATTCATGCCAACTGGGCAAGTGAGAAAAATGTCGCAGGTGCAGAAACTTATGTCATGGGTTATAAGAAAGATCAGGCAAATCTTGAGGTAGCTATGAACGAGAACTCAGTAATGCTTCTCGAGGATGACTATTCGACGAAATATGAAGGATTTGATCCAAAATCCTCTGAATCGTATATAATGTTCTCGCTGACACAGAAAGTTTTTCAGGACCAGAGTACTGATCTTGCTACAAAGATCCAAAAACAATTCAGGGAAAGGGTGAACAGAAATGACCGCGATGTCAAACAAGCCGGATTCTGGGTTCTGTACAATACCAAGATGCCAAGTGTTCTCATTGAAACAGGTTTTATTACTAATCCTGCTGAAGAGAAATATCTTAATTCAGAAGAGGGACAGGATTATCTTGCTGCGTCAATTTACAGAGCCTGCAGAGACTATATTAATGAAATAGACAGTAAAAGCAAAATTTCATGGGTAAATGACCAGAATCATGATCAGGCACCTGATACAGTGACCAGTACGAAAACAGAGACCGGTGATATATTTTTTATGGTACAGATAGCTACCTCTTTATCAAAAACTGAAGTCAAATCCGAAAATTTCAATGGACTGAGTGATATTACAGAAATAAGCACACCTGACAGGTTCAAGTACGCATCGGGAAGATTTACGGATTACCCTGCTGCTGTTAATTACAGAAAAAAGTTAGAGACCATCTATCCTGATGCTTTTGTAATTGCAGTAAAAGACAACAAAATAGTACCTTTGCAACTTGCATTGGAACAAAAAAGAAAAACACAAAAAAACTAATAGATGAAAAATTTTTCACATGAAATTAAAGTTGGAGGCACTGCTCTTATCACTATATTGATTTTTATCTGGCTCTTTAATTTTCTAAAAGGAAAGGATTTCTTAAAAAGGACTGCAATATATTACTCAATTTATGATAAGGTCGGCGGACTTGCGGAATCCAGCCCAGTTGAAGTTAACGGATATAAAGTTGGTGTAGTAAGGTCGGTGGATTTTATGATCCGAAAAGCGGGAAACTCCTGGTTGTATTCTCAGTTAATAAGAATTTTAAGCTCCCTAAAAATACGGTTGCAGAAATAGTACCTGTTTCTATTCTTGGAGGAATGAAAGTACAGTTTGTATATGGTAAAGGGCCGGGAACATATTCTGAAGGCGATACAATTCCCGGGAGGCTAGCAGAATCACTTAATGACAAAATAGATACTGAAATATTGCCGGTCAAGGAAAAATTATCAAATCTTATCGTAATCCTCGATTCTGTAATCAGCTCTGTGGATGAAATAATGAATCCTGAGTTTAAAAAGGAACTCAGAGAGACATTTACCCATCTCAACAATACCGCTGCCAGCCTCGATAAAACAATAGGATCTAAAGAAAAAGAACTGGCAGCCACGATTGATAATATCAATAATTTCACAAAGATGCTGTCAGATAATTCCGGGAAGATGACCAAAACATTCAGCAATCTGGAAACAATTACAGATACCCTCGCAGCTGCAGATCTTTCCGCCACAGTTTCAAACCTGAAAATAAGTCTTGAAAAAGCAGCCTCACTTATGGACAATCTTAATAAAGGTAAAGGCAGCGCCGGCCAGTTTCTTACAAATGATACTCTTTATGCAAATCTTTCAGGCAGTCTTGAGAATTTAAACGCTCTTTTAAAGGATATGAAGTCCAATCCAAAGAGATATGTGCATTTTTCAATCTTTGGTAAAAAAAGTTCACCTTCTAAATAAAATGATTCTAAAATTCAGATAATCTTGATCTTAAAAATTCAGACCGAATCCATGGCAAAATAGTCCGCATTTTATCCTTGCCATGTTGAATTTTGAGTAAGAGTTCATAATGAATTGTAGTACACAGATAAACCGGAATAACATATTGTAACTATTTTAATATCAGATGTTTATTTATTTTAAAATTATTTTATTGTATAAGTTGCTGAAGGTTAAAAACATATACTTTTTTTGAGAAAGTCAAGCAAAAAAAATTTTTTTTATTAGTTTTTTTTTTACAAATATTGCTACCTGAATCGGCGAGATTCTAACCTTGGATTTTTTTAAAAACCTATATTCATGAATAAGTCACATAATGACGTATGGAATAACTGTCTGCAAATAATCAGAGACATAATTCCATCCATCAGCTACAAGACCTGGTTTGAACCGATTATCCCCTTAAAACTTGAAAACAATGTCCTGACCATTCAGGTGCCAAGCCCTTTCTTTTATGAATACCTTGAAGAGCAGTACATTGATATTCTGAGGAAGACCCTCAGACGGGAGATTGGAGCTGATGCCAAGCTTGAGTACAATGTCGTTATGGAGAATACTAATTTTTCAGATGGAAAACCGTACACTGTCAGATACCCTTCAAGGAATAAAACCGATCTTAATAACAAACCCGTCCAGGTCCCTTTTGATGTTACGCAACCTTCAATAAAAAATCCATTCGTAATTCCAGGCATTAAAAAAGTACATTTTGACCCTAAACTTAATCCAGATTACAATTTTAACAACTATGTAGAAGGAGAATGTAACAGGCTGGCAAGGTCAGCAGGTATAGCCGTTGGCAATAACCCCGGAGGAACTGCTTTTAATCCTCTGATGGTTTATGGTGATTCCGGGCTGGGTAAAACACATCTTGCCCAGGCTATAGGAATACTGGTTAAAGAAAAGCATCCCGACAAAATTGTTCTGTACGTAAATGCAAATAAGTTTCAGACCCAGTTTGTAGAGTCAGTCAGAAATAATAATAAAAACGATTTCCTTCATTTCTACCAGATGATCGATGTTCTTATTCTGGATGACGTACATGAATTTGCTGGAAAAGAAAAAACACAGGATACTTTCTTCCATATCTTTAACCACCTGCATCAATCGGGGAAACAGCTTATTTTAACCTGCGACAGACCTCCTGTTGAGCTTCAGGGAATGGAACAGAGACTTCTTTCAAGATTTAAATGGGGTCTTCAGGCTGATCTTCAGAGACCTGACTATGAGACACGCCTGGCTATTCTAAAAAAGAAAGCATATAATGATGGAATTGAGTTACCTGATGAGATATTCGAATTTCTTGCTATTAACATTTCCAATAATATCAGAGAGCTTGAAGCCGTATTGATATCTCTTTATGCCCAGTCTACCCTGAACAGAAAAGAAATTACACTTGATCTCGCAAGGCAGATGGTTGAAAAACTAATCAGCACAGCAAAACGGGAAATAACAATCGAGTATATTCAGAAAATTGTATGTGAATATTATAAGATACCTATTGATCTAATTCAGGGAAAGACACGAAAGAGAGAAATTGTTCAGGCACAGGCAGGTATCAATGTATTTCTCGAAAAGTCTGACAAAGGCATCTCTTGCAAGTATTGGTTCACATATCGGAGGAAAGGACCACGCTACTGTTCTCCACGCATGTAAAACCGTGAATAATCTTATTGACACTGATAAACATTTCAGAAACCAGATTACCGAAATTGAAAAGAAATTAAAAGTCTGATAATGGATAATAAAATTTTTACAGAGAAATTTTATGAAAAGTATGGGAACAGGTCCGATAAACCTGTTCTTTTTTTCTCCCCCGGGAGAATTAATCTTATAGGTGAACACACTGATTATAACGGAGGATTTGTATTTCCCTGTGCGTTAAATTACGGAACATATCTTTTAATCAGAAAAATTAAATCTAATACTCTTAAATTCAGCACAATAAATTATAATGACGATATCGAGACAGTAATTAAAGATCTGTTCGTAAACACTGGCAGTAAATGGGTTAACTATCCGCTTGGAGTGATAAATGAATTCCTTAAAAAAGGAATTGAAATATCGGGAATGGAGCTTCTTTATTATGGCGATGTGCCTAATGGAGCAGGCCTCTCCTCTTCAGCATCTATCGAGATGGTGACAGCAGTAGCCATGAATGAACTGTTTAATGCAACTATTAATACAATCGATCTTGTAAAAATGTGTCAGAAAGCTGAAAATGAATTTGTCGGAATGAACTGCGGAATAATGGACCAGTTTGCTGCAGGTTTTGGCAAAAAAGATCATGCAATCTTTCTGAATTGTGATACACTTACATTATGAAAATGTTCCAATAATACTTTCCGATTATTCTCTTATAATTACCAATTCAAACAAACGAAGAGGCCTTACTGATTCGAAATACAATGAAAGACGCAGCGAGTGCGATAAAGCGGTTGAATTACTTCGGTCGTATAAGCCCATCCGTAACCTGAGCGAAATTAACAGCGCGGAAATAAATATCCTGGAAGAATATATAAAGGATCCTGTTGTGAGGAAAAGAGCAAAACATGTTATAAGTGAGAATGGAAGAGTTGTTGAAGCTGTAAAAGTGTTGAAGGATAATAATATTAGTCGTTTCGGAGAGCTTATGAATCAATCTCACGATTCCTTAAAGATGATTATGAAGTTACCGGTAATGAACTCGATACTCTTGTATATGAAGGAAGAAAGCTTCCGGGTGTTACAGGTACTCAGGATGACCGGAGCCGGCTTTGGAGGATGCACTATAAGCATAGTAGGAAAAGATGATTCGGCATAATTTATGGCTTCTTTATCAGTCTGCCTATAATAAAAAAACCGGTCTTGTAGCTGAGTTTTATCAACCTGAGATTGAGAATGGAGCCCGGAGAATGGAATTATGAATCCACTCTTATAGGATTGAGTTTAGAGTCTTAGTGATTCAGCTAGCCTGTTTGTCTTTTACTTTTGCCGTTTAACTTTAAAGGTTTGTTTATCAATATCCTTTACACATCTGAAGCCTAAAGTCGAACTCCGGTCAAAGCCGGGTGATACCATGAGTAAGATCTGTGTCTTATCAAGCTGTTGCGGCCCTCCCTGTATATACCACCAGCTTGATTCAGGCTTAAAATAACTTCCGCCACGGATAACGGTGAAATAATCTGTCCCGTTAAAATACATATCATTTGTCATCTGCCAAACATTACCAACCATATCAAAAACACCATATTGGCTCTGACCTTTAGCAAAGGCATCGACCGGGGTGGTCTGTCAAAAGAGTTATTACAGTAAGTGCCATGAAATTCATCACCCCATGGCCATTTACGCTTATCCTGTCCCTGAGCAGCCAGCTGCCACTCTGCCTGAGTAGGAAGCCTCTTTTGTTTCCATTTTGCATAGGCAAGCATATCTTCGTAACTAACATAAACAACCGGATAGTTATCCTGTCCCTGCCTGATCATTCCTGATTCCCATTGCCTCAGATACCTTGTAGTGTCAGCCGGTCTGTACCTGGAATTCTGAACAAATTCAAAATATTGTGCATTTGTAACAGGGTATTTATCAATGAGGAAGCTATCTAACCCTCATAATCCTGTCGCTCACATCCGGATATGGAAAAAAGTCTTCATTTGTAGTGACATTGAAAGAAAACATAACTCCCGGAACAAGAACCATATCTCCTGGTATATCTGAACTCTTTTTTGTGCGATTTACCTTACTTATAATCCAGGGTTTCCCGCCTTTCAGATCGAGAACATTCTCGTCTTTCAATCTCTTGTTTAAAATAAGCTGTAATACTATTTTTCCCTCATAATAACCGAAAATATCTTTTACCCCGATCGTAGTATCATTTTGTATCCTGAATTCCTTGTAAGATGTCTGATATGATGGCTCTCCTTTCCAGATTAACAGCCTATTTAATCCACCGGAGATCTTTATCGAATCCCCAACCAATTTCGATTTAATCAGATCAGGCAATTCAGCTATACATTCAACTGAACCCTCTTTTCTTGTACCGGAAAAAGAGGCTTGCCAACCAGAAGCATCAGCTGGAAGAAATATTTCCTTTTTTCATTAACAGGCAACAGATTTTCGTGGTTCCATAATGAAATATAATGTTTCCCACTCACATCTATCGATTTCAAATAGCTTTTCATTTACTCCCCCAGGTCTCATATTAAGAACTGTATATACTGTCTTATCTCCCGATTTCCAGCGATTGACATAAGACTTTATCAAGTGTTGTTTCAATCATCGGGGTCCAGTCATTATCAAGAAAGGCGTCGTTATTCTGCCGGAGGATGAAATGTTGTTTGTGCAAGAAAGTTCAGATCATAATCATAATTTTCATCTCTTCCTCCCGGACGGAATAAGTTCAATTCAGTTCCATAACCGTTGAAAAATGCCATTGCAATTTCACGGTGAATAATATCCTCCCCGACATCGCAGACTCTGAAAATAGAAAAATCGGGTTTTATTAACTTATTAAGATTCAGTTCAGGACTCAGGAAATATAGCATTATGAACCCTTCCTGAAATGATTGCCCGGCATATCTTCAGGTACTGCCATGCCTTCAGAGTACATAATCACTCCCTTTCTGACACTATCTGCTGCTGCCTGAAACTCATAACTGGAACTGCCCCTCGTATCGAGAACTACACCGTCAGCTTCAGTTTCACCAATAAGTTGTGCCATCCCTGGTAATGATTCTCCTTTCTAGTATTGTTATCCCATGGACTATAAGCAATGAAAAACCTTGTACCAGACATTCGTGACATTTTTGCAAGGTTTCTTAGTTGTTCTGGTTCCACCCGGAAGATCACGGTACAGATCCCATTGGTTACGCTGGTCAAGACCAAGCCTTGGCCAGGTAGGCCAGATTCCATAAATATCGATGTTCCCGAAAAGTTCTATTTCCTTTTTTAAGAATTCTGCATATGATATATTTCCCTGTAAACCTGTCAAAGAATTCTCTGTCCCAGGCCATTTGAAGAATGATAAGATAACAATCTTTTATCCAGGCAAGATCATTTCGTTTATACAAGCGAATTATCAAATGTTTCAAGATCAAACAAATATCTGTCTCTGAACATTTTACGGAGTCCATTTTGCCATTCTCCTTTAAGATCTCTGCATGTATACGATAAGTGACTTTTGCTCTCGGAGGCAACAGCAGTCGCATATCGTTTTTTCAGACCTGCCTTCTATTAGAAGTCGCCTGGCAACAGAGCATAAGGAATATCCTCCTCCGAATGAAAATGAAGAATATCCCATTTCCCATGCATTATCAGGAAGTATAACTCTTAAAGGCTGATAGCCGGGACGAAATAACCAGGCGCGGGCAATGTCATCCGGACCTTTGCCTGTTATATAAACCGATCCTGTGTCTTCACCAAAAGGCACAACATTACTTATTGAAACGGTATCATTGCCTTTATTATCAAAAAGTACTTCAGCTTTCAATCCTGAAGTATACCGATCTGATAATGTATATGTTACAATTATTTTCTTTTCAAAAGTCTGATTAAAGTGGTCATTAATCCTGATTGCTCTGACTTCCACCGCTTTATAAAGGTCATTTTTAAGGACAAAGCTATAAAGAGGTTTACTTTCCTTCAAAATAATTGAACTGCTGTCATTTATAACAATCCTGTCCGTGTCAGGTCTGGCGCCTTTTTCAGTTCCAACACCTCCAGGAGCCTGTGAATAACATGAAGCCGACAAAAGAAACAGTGTCAGGTTAAACAGCCAGGACGGTTTTCCGATATTCTTCATATATTCAATAATTTTATTCCGGATTTTTCAGTAGTTATTAAACAATAATCGGTAACATTTTCAGTATTAATTCGTAAAAAATCAAAAATTATTATGCAATATAAAACATAGATTTCAATTAAAGGATGTTTATCTCATTTTGATCCAAATGCGGGTAAATCATATAATTGTACCATTTTTTTTCATTTATATAAATAAGTTGTATATTTAGAGTTAATTCAATAGCAGAACTGGTAATGGTGAAGGCAATTAAAATACTAAATTATTGTTTAATTATAATTCTGCTTGCAACATTCACTGCGTGCGCCTCTTCAAAAAAGAATCCATATTATGCGAAAAAGAAAAAAAGTTCCATTGTAAACGCATCGCAGCTTGGAAGAAACAGGTATTATTTTTCATCGGAATATCAGAAGAAGCTTACCAAGACATTTAAAAAGAAATAGACTGTCTGTCTTTTCATTCATCGCAAATTATACTCAAACCATCAAATGCAAGCATAATTCCAGGGGGTAACTCCTTTGAAACATCGCTATGCAGGCCCATCTGATGGCTTATATGAGTAATGAAAGCCTTTTTAGGTGATATCTCCCTTATAATGTCTATTGCCTCTCTCAGGCTGAAATGGGAGATGTGTTTTTCCTTTCGAAGTGCATTTATTACCAGGTATTTGACACCATAAAGTTTCTCTTTACTTTCTTCCGGTATATAATTTGCATCTGTTATATATGCAAAATTCCCAATTCTGAAGCCATAAACAGGAAGCCTGTAATGAAACACCCTTACAGGAATAATTTGTATCTTCTTAATTATAAAGCCGGGTTCCTGAATTTGGATTAAGCCTCATCTTAGGAATTCCAGGATACTGATATTCCGAAAAAACATAGGAATATTCTTTTTTGAGCACCTTCTGAACCCTCTCTTCAGAGTAAATGTCAATTGCATCCTGACTTTTATAGTTAAAAGCCCTTACGTCATCCAGTCCGGCAATATGATCTTTATGTTCATGTGTCAAAAGAATGGCATCGAGTTTAATTACATGCTCCCTCAGCATCTGCTGACGGAAATCGGGGCCTGCATCAATGACAAGGGTAGTATCACCAGTCTCAAGAAGAACAGATGTTCTGAGCCTTTTATCGTGCTGGTCTGAAGAATGACAAACATTACAATCGCATGCAATTACCGGAACGCCCTGTGATGTACCTGTTCCTAGGAATGTTATTTTCACATTATAAATATTTCCTGACAAACCTATATCAAAAATCATTAATTGACAACATGTTTCGGATTTTTTATAATGACATGTGCAACAGGTTTATTTGCTATATTTGATTTAATAAATTTATAAATGTGAACGGCAGGATTTATCTTATACCGGTTACTCTGGGAGGTGATGATTTTCTTAAAGTGATCCCGGGAAAAGTTATTGATCTCACAAGACAACTGAGACACTTCATAGTAGAAGACGTGAGAAGCGCAAGGCGATTTTTAAGACTTATTGATAAGGAGTTTCCGATCAACGATTCGGTTTTCTACGAGTTGAATGAACACACCGGAGACTCAGATATTACAGATTTTCTTGATCCATTATCAAACGGATCGGATATTGGTGTTCTGAGTGAAGCAGGGCTTCCTTGTATTGCCGACCCGGGTGCCAGAATAATTGCACTGGCTCATCAGATGGGAATCACAGTAACTCCGTTAAGCGGACCTTCTTCGATACTCCTGGCTCTGATATCCTCGGGACTTAACGGACAAAACTTCACATTTAACGGGTATCTGCCTGTAAAGCCAGCTGATAGATCTGCCAGACTTAGGGAACTTGAAAAAAGGTCAGGAGAAGGATTCGCGCAAATATTTATGGAGACACCTTACCGCAATCAGAGAATGCTGGAATCAATCATGGCAACCTGTCATAATGATACATTGCTTTGTGTTGCGGCTGACATTACCCTGCCAACCGAATCGATCAGGACAATGAGAATTTCAGAATGGAAAAGGAATTTGCCTGACTTAGATGGCAAACTTGTTGTCTTTGTAATGCAATAATTTTACTTCTTTTTTGCAGGGACCAGTTTATCAAGCTGCACATCATATAATAAAGCCGTGTATCCGGGAATACTATTATAACCCTGTGGGCCATATCCCAGTTTAGATGGTACAATGAACTCAGATTTGCCACCTTCTCTCATATATGTGATCGCTTCATCAAATCCGTAAATCAGCAATCCCTGGCCAACAGGAAAAACGAGATCGGCTTGTCCTACATTAGAGTCAAAAATGGTTCCATCAAGAAATTTCCCGGTATATTGAACATAAGCAGTATCATTGGCTACTGCCTGACTACCGGTTCCTACGAGTACATCGCGATAATACAAACCACTGGATTCCAGTTTAAAAGTATCAGCAGGATTACTGGCAATGAAATTAGCAATCGCTTCAGTTTCAGCTTTTTCATATTTTTTTGCAGGATCGCAAGATCCAAGTGAAAGCATTAAAATGGTTGCAATAATTAACGGAAGCGACAGATAGTACTTTTTTATCATAGAATTAGTTTTAAATAATTTAATAATTTTTAAACGCAACGCCAAGTCCATTTATTATTTGACCTGCAATATATTAACATTATAAACAATTACCGCTCTTGAGGGAATCATTTTTCTGTCACCAATAATACCATATGCTAAAAATGGAGGTATAATGAAAACAGCTTCAGCTCCTGGTTTAAGCAATTTCAGACCCTGATCGAGGCCAGGTTCTATTTCTCTTCTCCCAATAACAACTTCTTTTGGTCCAAGGTCACTGGAAGAATAGCATTTGGTCCCATCAAGAAGGGAACACTCATAATCCATCACAACTTTATCTTTATCAGTGAAAATTTTGCCCATTGCCCTCTTTTATTATCTGATACCACAGGCCAGTGGGAGATTCATTCATTTTGAGATTTTTTCGCTCAATATAGTTTTTAATTCGTTCCCTGTCTTTCCGCATAAGATATTTGTTAAGATCAGCCATTTCATTTATTCCCGGGCTTAGGATTAATATTCGCATTCCCATGTTTTCCCCTGCATGAAACAAAAAAGCCATGTACAAAAACAAATGCAATATTTCCGATAATCACAACGATTAAACATGATTTTCAAATCTCCAGACATTCTCTTTAAGAACCTTAAGAAAATAGGATATAGTATTGTCGAGAGTATCATAAAATTCACCTCCTGAAGCGTTCAGATGGCCTCCGCCTGAAAAATAAATGATGCAAATTCATTCGAAGGAAATTTACCCTTTGAGCGGAAAGAGAGCTTTATAAAATTGTCTTTTTCAATAAACAATGCAGAGAAGTTAATTCCCTTAATTGACAAGGGCATATTGACAAATCCTTCAGTATCACCCTTTTACATGGTTATATTCCTTCAAATCGTATTTTGAAAGATAAATATAGGCTGTTTTAATTCAGGCAGAACAACCATTCTCTGGTTAAGAGCAAATCCCTGCAACCTGATCCTGTCGCTTGAAAAATTATTATAGATCAGGTTGATTATCTTCTCCTTTATCTATGCCTGTGTCAAGAAGATCAGCAACAATTCTGAATGTCCTGGAAGAATATGATCCATGCTCAAAATTGCCAGTATCGGTAATAATTCCGACATAAAGAGCTTCAGCATAGGACCTGTTCATAAATTCGGTTCCTCCGTTATTTCACATACAATTTCGTGAACAAGTTCCGCAGTTGAGCATTTTGAAGGATCGGCAATAATAATATCTGCAAAATTTTCAGGATTAAGATGATGATCAATAACCACTTTTTTCGCACCTGATTCATTTACATATCTCTCTGCTTCACCCAGCCTGTTTGACTGGTTAAAATCAACCATTACTATAAGATCAGCTTTTTCAACAGAATTCTGCACTTTCTTCCTTTCTTTAATAAAAATATTTATCTGGTCGGCGCCATCCATCCATTTAAAAACTCCTGAAGATTATTGGGCGCCATCATGGCAACATTTTTACCACTTGCTTTAAAATAATGATATAAAGCTAATTGCGCGCCAACTGAATCACCATCGGGATTGATATGACTAATTATTAATATATTCTCCGATGATGAGAAAAGTTTCGATAATTCTTTTGTATATTTGGATAAATCTATCACCCTTACCGGTATTTATTTAAGTGGCTAAAGATAAAAAATATTCCTTAAGACCTGTTCTATAGTTAAAATCAAAAAATCTATATATGTACAGTGATTTTACTTTTTCGATCATTAAACCAAATGCAGTAAGGACCGGAAAAACAGGGCCAATTCTGGCAATGATAAATGAAGCCGGATTTGAAATTGTGGCTATGCGCATGGTTAAATTGACTCTGCAGCAGGCTGAAGCATTTTATTCGGTTCACAGAGGAAAATCATTTTTTGATGGATTAATAGAATTTATGACGTCAGGGCCTGTTGTGGTCATGATTTTAAGACATGAGGATGCGGTTGATGAATTCAGAAAATGATCGGAGCCACTGATCCTGCAAAAGCTGAACCCGGAACAATAAGAAGAACATTTGCAGTTTCGGTTCAGATGAACGCAGTTCATGGATCAGACAGTCCGGAAAACGCCATAAGAGAAGCTAATTTTTTCTTTTCAGAAATAGAGAGATTCTGTTGAATAAATGCTCCATGTTACCATGCAATATCCCGCTACTCTATCCAGTAAAATTAATATCCGACATTCAGGACTTGCGTCTTATTCTAAATTTACCGAATGACTTGCTCCTTGCAATTAGAGCTTGACAGCAAGCGGAAATGGCAATCTCAAGTCGCCAATCATTAAGTCATCATTCAACATAATTCTCCTTATAATCATTTTTTTTATTCCGGAACTTTATATCCCGGTTTGTGTTATTAGATTTGTAAGAATATTAAAACATTATATGGATTCGACCTTTTACAAAAGACTTTTCCGATAAAAAAACTCTGGAAAAGTACTCTTCGGCTTTTACTCTTTCTGACATGGAGATCTTTATTTTCCCCGAACTTTTCTATCCTCTTGATTCTTGCAGATATAATGTCACCTGAATTATGGAGATGGAGGGACGATCAATGGTTTATTGATATAGATAAAAAAAGCTTCACTGTCAAGGCAAACAGGATCAAACAGTATATAATACAGAACTATGTTTTCAACCTCGATCTGTCGACATGGGGTCTTACTTCAAAGAGCGCGGAAATAGGGAGGTTCAGCGATTTTTTCGATATGGAATTACTGAAGCAGTCAAATGCTCTTTTCGGGTATGAGGGGGATAAATACTATTTTGATATTGACATCAGAAAACATTTTGGCCTTGATAAATATGATTCTGACATAATTCCATACTGGAAGACTGAAACTGTCGAAGCTATGGGTGCTTTCAGGTATAAAGAGAATTTCAGTACAGGAGCAGGAGAATGTGTTTCATTGTCTGCTCTGTATGCGGCAGCTATGTTTATAGTCGGAAAAGTTCCTCTTGAGAAGATATTTCTGATAGCAACCCCTCTTCATTCGCAGAATTTCATTATTGAGAAAGACGGGTTAATAACCAATAACCGCAGAATCGTGACAAAGAACATGTGGTATAACGGAACATCTCTCTCTGAGAAGGCAAGAAGAGCAATGGAAAACGAAAAAGTAACAATCGTCTCTCACATTTCTGGTTATATACACACTTTATATAAAGAGGCCACAATTGACAGCGACGATATATATTCTGTTTCAGAAAAGCTGAGGGAGTTTCTTGTAACTGATCTGACAAGTCTTATTTTCATCAATTTCCTTCGTTTTAAGTCAAAATATAAAACTCTGTTTCAGTACAGGTGCGATTGTTCAGGTACAGTAAGATATATTTCACTTGAAAAAATGTTTGAATATGAGCATACAAGCAAATACAGCGTTTCCGCTGAAACCAGGAGTTCGCTTGTTAAAGGAAATTGAAGGGGAAGACTTTCATCTCAGTCCGATTCAGTGGAAAATTATGCTGAATGATATTGAAGAAATCCTTGATAAACACACAGGAAAAAGCCTGAAAGAGATTGAAAATGAATTTATAAAAAAAACCGGAACAGAATATGAAGAAATAATTAAGGAGATGTTCAGAGAACTGAATGATTTTATTTTCACCGATCCAAAAATTCCTGATACTGAAAAAAATTATTAAGTACACTGAAAGGCTTGAAATAACAACATGAAAACAGCCGTGAAGAGATAATTGACCTGATAGACAAATAAGCAAGAATATTCCGAAACTGCACGACTGGCATTATATATTTACCGTGATATGGATAAAATAGACTGGCGTCCCTTTATTAAAGCAGCCATTGAAAGAAATCCTGTATCTTTCACCGACCTGAATGAAAAAAATAATTATGAAGTTTACTCATTTGCTTAAGCAATTTCCCGATGAATCAATATATGACGGGAACAGGCTTGCATTGCCAGATGAAGTCTGGAATTTCAGACGCGGCGACGGAATCGAAAAAGCTATATTGCTGGCGGATTTTCTCCTTCATAAAGATAAATCCTCAACAGTTGCAATTGAAATAGACAATAAAGAAGTCGTCTGCTATCATCGGGTGGACATGAATTTCATTTCACTTCCCATAAAGAACATGAAGAAATCGATTCAGATTAAAGGTACGGATTATAACATCGTCTGAAAGCCAGGTGTGATCAATTTAAGAATAAGCATTTAAGTTATTCAAAGCTATAAGGGTTAATGGTTACAGACTACGAACACAATATCCCTTATCATTTCGCTTCCTGCTTTGTTATTTAGCTTCTCTCTAAGAGTTTCCCTTAGCATCAGCAATTCATTTCTGACAACTGAAGAATTTAGATGGACATTAAAATATCGTCCTTAATAAAGATTTTTGTCGTCCTTGAGCTGATTGCCTTTCCGACAATTTCTTCCCAGGAGTTTATAATAGTTATCTCACTCAGTTTAGCCCCGAGATTCATTTCCAAGATATAATCATTCTAAAGCTTCGGCAAGTGATATGGTCTTACTGCGTCTCATTTGAATTTATTTTCCATTTCTGATTATTTCAATGATTCCATTTTCTGCAATTCTGAAAAGTTTATAATCAGTTTTGTGAGAAGATAATATATCCTGCAGGCGGCTCTGGTGAGTGTCGGTAATAAAGATTTGTCCAAACCGTTGATTACCAACCAGTCTTATAATTTGTTCTACTCTTTCGGCATCAAATTTGTCAAAGATATCATCCAGCAGCAAAATAGGAGAAAAGCCCGCTCTCCTTTTTATATAATCAAATTTTGCAAGTTTGAGAGCTACAAGGTATGATTTCTGTTGCCCCTGGGAACCAAGTGACTTCACTGAAAAATCATTCATTTCCAGTAGCAAATCATCTTTATGGATACCGACTGTAGTATATTCAAGATACATATCCTTGTTTAAGGAATCCAGAAGCGCCTCAGGAAAACTGCAATCTGAAAGATGAGACCGGTATTTCAGCCTTACTGATTCTTTGCCGGAAGAGATAAGCGAGTAATACTCCTGGAAAACCGGGATAAGTTCATTTACAAGAATATCTCTTTCGTTGTAAACATAACTTCCATATTTTACAAGCTGTGCATCCCATATCGAAAGAAGATCTGCATCTCCATTGCCCGATGTTTTGAGGTCCTTCAGCATCTTATTCCTCTGCTGAAGAGCCTTATTGTACCGAAGCACAGAATCGAGATATTCAGCACTGTACTGACTTATTATTTTATTCATAAACTTACGGCGATCTTCGCTCCCTTCAGTTATTAGCGCGTTATCGGCAGGAGAAATCATCACCACAGGATATTTTCCCACATGGTCAGAAAGTCTCAGATATTCTTTGCCGTTTCTTTTAAGCAATTTCTGTTTCTGCTTCTGAAAAGCACAATAAATCTGATCCTCCTCCCCATCCCTCACAAAAGTTCCCTGTATTATGAAATAATCCTCTCCATGTCTTATACTTATACTATCGATGTTATTAAAAAAACTTTTCGTAAGTGAAAGATAATGAATAGCATCAAGAATATTAGTCTTGCCAACACCGTTATTGCCCACGAAACAGTTTATCTTAGGTGAAAACTCAAGTTCATTAAGCTCATAGTTTTTAAAATTTGTCAGGGCAAGTTTTTTAAGATACATAGTGAATAAAATAAAATGGCAAAATATATAATATAAAGAACAAAAATAAAAAGATAAAAATTTAAAAGTTTCAGACATTAAGGCCGCAAAACCTCAAGTCTGAATGGCTAAAATAATTTTGAGAGTTTTATGATCAAAGTTAGAAAAAGATATGTACGATCAGAGTTAATATCTTAAAAGAAAATAGATGTTTCATTCATAAAACCTTAGCAATTCAACTGTTATTCAGGACTATAACAAATATTTAGAGCCATATATAATATTCATTAAATTAAATGTTTTAAAATTGGCTGAAAAAAATTACTTTTGCGCAGTTAATTTCTGAAGTTAATTATTAAAGACCAGTATGGCAAAACATAAAAAGGAAGTAAATCCATCGACTATTTCAAGTGTTGAACAAACCCTTACCAGAACGGAGCAATATCTTGAAGAAAATTACAAGACCCTATTGATAGTATTAGGGGTAATAGTTGTGCTGGTTGGACTTGGCTGGCTAAGCAAGCTCTATCTTAACAAGAGAAACGATGAAGCACAGTCACAGATGTTTCAGGCAGAAAGATATCTTGAGATAGATTCATTAAAACTTGCTTTGAACGGAGATGGAAATTATCTTGGCTTTCTTGACATTGCCAAGGATTATAAATTTACCAATTCGGGTAATCTCGCCAGGTACTGTGCCGGAATATGTTACCTTCATCTTGGTAATTATAATACTGCAATCGAATTTTTGAACAAATATTCAAAGAAAGATAAAGTTATAGCTTCACTGGCTATAGGTGCAACAGGCGATGCATACGTCGAATTAGGGAATCTTGAAAAAGGTATTTCACTTTATGTTGAGGCTGCCGATTATGCAAACAATTCTTTTAACACTCCGCTGTTCCTGATGAAGGCTGGTGAGTTATACGAACAGACCGGCAAATTCAGTGAAGCTTTAAAAATGTACGAAAGAATTCAGAATCAATACCCGGAGAGCACTGAAGGTACAACTATTGAAAAATATATTGCAAGGGTAAAACTGCTTATCAAGTAGCTTTTATAAGATCCTTGCGATCTGAATTAGCGCATCCGGCTCATTACAGGTGGGACAGATGCGTTTTTAATTTTATAAAATATCATTATGGGTACTGCAAATTTATCATTATATGATTCTAAACAAGTTCCTGATGCCAGCGAAATGCGATTTGGTATTGTTGTTTCAGACTGGAATATGGAAGTTACATGGTCATTGCTTGAAGGTGCATTAAAAACTCTGAAGAAACATGGAGCAACTGATGGATAAAAACATTGTGATAAAACATGTTCCTGGCAGTTTTGAACTCACACTTGGTGCCCAGTTCCTTGCAGAGTACGATGATCTTGACGCTGTGATCTGCCTCGGATGTGTCATCCAGGGTGAAACTCCACATTTTACCTTTATCTGCCAGGGTGTAACACAAGGTATTACACAGCTCAATATGGAATATAATTTACCCTTTATTTTTGGTGTTCTTACCACAGAAAATCTACAACAGGCAATTGACAGGGCCGGAGGCAAGCATGGCAATAAAGGCGATGAAGCGGCTGTCACAGCTATAAAAATGGCAGCTTTGCAGCGTGAAACGGAAAATTGAAAATGACTTAATTAAAAGCTGAAATGGGTGTCAGATCAACCCAATTTTAAAAAGCATAATCACCCTGTTTTCCTGAACTTACCTCATGCATAATATCTTATAAGGGCAATATGAACATTTTCCCCTTATGTCAGTCGTCTTTATAAATGGTTCGGACTCACTGAAAATTGTTTCTATCAGTCCTTTTAGTCCGATAAGAAATTCTTCTCTGACCGATTCATAATTTTCAATTTTAATATCTTGTCCCTTACCTGTTTTTAATATCAGCTTATCAGTCACCTGGGAATCACTTAATTTCTTAATCTTATAAACCGATGGTCTTACAGTAATGCCTTTATTAACTGCAAGATATGCCTCACAATATAATAATGTCTGAAGCCATCCGTCGCTATCCTTTTTCCTGTCTTCTTTAAATAAGTCACTGACAGAACTGACTGAATCAGAAATGTTACCGGTCTTGTAATCGACAATTCTTGCCACTCCTCCAACAGAATCAATCCTGTCAATTTTGCCTCCCGAAAGAATCTCAGCTGGTGATCCATTTGATAAAAAGGTAAAATTAAAATCAAATGGTAGCCTCAAGATTATGAATAATAAGTGGTTGAAAAGCCTTATCAGTATTTAGAATTCTGAGCAGATAAGTCATTAATACATCCCTGACTATAAGCTCATTGCCGCTTTCAGAATCATTTCTGCCTGCCTTATACATCTCGTTGACTGCCTCATTGATAATCGCAGAAAGTAATTGCTTGTTCCTGATTATCCTATTAAGAATATCATTAGTCAGAGCACTACCTATATAAGGTGTGTACAGGTTCTTCATTATCTCGTGCAAAATATTTCCGAGCGAAGCAGGATCAATATCAGCAGAGATATTTTCCGGCTCCATGAGGCGGTTTACATACCTGTAATAAAACTTCATTCTGCAGCTCAGCCATGTATTTATTGCGGAAGGTGAAAGATACCTGCCGTTATTCTTATCCAGGAACTGAGATATTAATTGTTTTGAATGTTCTGCCGTTCTTTCAATCTTGTCTGCCTGAGGGAATATGTGTCTTAATTTCAAAACTTAGATCAAGAAAATCGGGTTTCAGGGCATCGTCATATTTCATCTGAATAAGAAACCGGCTCATCTCTCCGCTCCTTAACCCTTCTGAATTCGAATTATAAATAAATGTAACATTTTCAGCTCTTTGGAGAAGCCGGTAAAAGTGATAGGCATAAATAGATTCCTGATGATTAACTGATGGAATACCAAATGCTTCACGCAAACTATAAGGGATAAAAGACGAACCCGCGGAAACTGCAGGTAAAATACCTTCATTTACTGAAAGGATAATTAGATTTTTAAAATCAAGGGCTCTCGTTTCAAGTATACCCATGATCTGAATCCCTGTCAGTGGTTCGCCAGAAAAAGGAACTGATTGCACCCTTAACATCCTGTCAAGAATTCTTATGTATGTTTCTGAAGTAAAGCTTATTTCCTGGTTATTAACAATTGTTTCCAGCCTGTTAATAGACAATACCACTCTATATATGAATTCATTAATTATATTGCGCTGAACCATAATAGTTCCTGAATCATCTGCACTATCCTTCAATATTAACGGCTACAATGAGACAGGATATATTTAAAATATACTGACAGTCCGGCCGGTGTGGCTGGTTTTATTAAGATATGTGAAAGATGCTCTGATGCAGAAAAGAAATCAGAAGGAACCCATGTAAGGTTTGTTTTTACTATTTCTTTAGCCAGGTCCCTGTCCTGATCCTTGAATAATGAAGAAAGCAATGAGTGCTTGAGAATACTAATCACATCTTTATAATCAAAACGGACAACGCCATCATAGTAATGGCATTTCTCTGCAGGTCCATCAGATGCCTTATCAATGTATAAACAAGCGTTTGCTTTAAAGGATGACCCATCGTTATATTGATATCGCCCATATTTTCAGGAAGGCTGGTCAGCAGTGGCATAAGTAAATTTTCATCGGCAAGTACAACAGCAGTATGATGGGCATTTGGCTGTCAATATACCAGGCATTCCTTCCAATAATTGAGAAACTAATTTGACCTGAGCTACGTCTGAAGATGAGTCGATTACCCGGCGATGTAGCTTCTGAGGCTCTTTTTGACAACATTGTGTCAAAACTCCAACCGTCTGGCATATCATTTCCAAAATATTTTAAGGTTTTCCCGAAGGAAAAACCCTGCAGAATTCAACTTGCCTTCTTTTATATATGAGTTATCAAAATCCCAGTAAAACCGGGCTTTACCTGCTTTTTTAAACCGCGACATCATTACTTTTTCACATTCATTCAGTGCATTAAAGCCAATAAAATGAAACATATCCCATCGCTCATCCAATGAGTAATAATCTTCATTATTCTCAGCCATATGTCTGAATATCATGCCTTCATAAGCCAGATTTTGTATTTTCAGCGAGTTTCTGAAACCAGTATAAAGATCTGAAAGGATAGACCAGATACTAAGAAAGCCTGCTTTTTCATTGGTTATTTTTTCCTGATTGAAATTGGTCCAGAATCGTCTGATTATTTCTACCTGCTCTGGTGTAAGACTGCCAAACTGACGATCGATCATTTTTAAATCGAGGACATTCCTGAAAAGCAATGAGGCATCAACAAGGTATTTGTCCGCATCATCAAAATCATTTAAAAGCATATCGCCCCAATAGTAAAATTCATCAAAACTTTCACAAGGTTTTTTTAAAGTTCTGTAGACTTTATAAAGCTCAAACAGCAGAATCTCGTTGCCGGCTGTCTGCAGTGAGCTATATGTTCTGAAGAGCTCATTAATTGTGATAATTGATGGTGCCCACACTGGTTTTTCGATCCTGGCAGCCAGGTATTTCATAAAATATAATCCGGCTCTTCTGCTTGGAAAAACCAGACAGTGACGGTTGAGAGTATTTCCGAATTCCCTGTGAAGTGATTCAGCTATATGTTCCAGAAAATATGTCATTTTGTATCTTGAAATTTATATCTGTAAAAAACTTGCCAGGAGAAATGGTTTTTTTCCGGCTCCTTTATGGCTTCTTGTTATTATCCATGCTTCCATGTGACTGGCCTTCATTTTTTTCTTGCTTCTTACTTCTTACTTCTTAAATCTTACTAACAACTTTTTACTTTTGTCTTTTATCCTCATATAGTCTTCCCTGCCATGTATCAAGTTCCTCGAGGCGCTTTTCAACAAGATTTACTATCTGATCTGTTCGTTTTTTACCCCATCCTTTTCCGGTAAGGAAGCGTGGTGGAGCTTCTCCTGTGAACCTTTCAACAACAATAGATGGATTCAGCCTTTCAAGAAAATGTATGAAAAAATCAAAGATACTCCTCCCATTTAAATAGCTCAAAATCACCAGGATTATTTTTAAATTCGAGTTCCATTGCAGTCCCTTTTATTATTTGCAGCTGGTGGAATTTCACAGTTTTTAATGGCAGGTTTGAAATAATACCGGCCTGATTCATAATTTCTTCACGTGTTTCTCCCGGCAGGCCAAAAATAAAATGCGCTCCTGCTGTTATACCAAAAGCAGCTGTTTTTTCCAGGGCCTTTACAGCATCTTCAAATGAATGACCGCGGTTTATTCTTTTAAGTGTTTTGTTATAACACGATTCGATTCCATATTCAATTGCAACATAATATTTCATTGAAAGCTCTTTCAGATATTCCAGCTTTTCATCATCAATACAATCTGGCCGTGTTCCGATTATCAGTCCGGCTACACCGGGGTAACTTAATGCTTCCCCGTAAAGTTTTTTTAAATTTACAAGAGGAGCATAAGTATTAGAATATGCCTGAAAATAAGCGAGATATGAAATTGCTTCATTATATCTCCATTTATGAAATTTTATCCCTTCTCCTATTTGTTCCGTGACAGACTTTGAAGGCTGGCAATATGAAGGATTGAATGCACTATTGTTACAATAGGTACAGCCGCCAGTGCTTATTGATCCGTCACGGTTCGGACATGTAAAACCTGCATCAATAGAAACTTTCTGAACCCTGGCTCCATATAAATTTCGGAAATAATTAGAATAGGCATTAAATCTTCGTTCATGCCCCCAGGGATAAGTTTTTATTTCTTTATCGGTTGACTGCATTCAGACAGTTATAATTTTATTCTTATCAACATACCATATAAAAGCTTCAACATCCTCATAACCCATATTATAAAGAAGTTTGCGGTACTGTTCAACCTGTTCGGAATAATGAGCATTTTCCTCTCCAAACTTGAAGTCGATTATTTTTGTTTTACCGTTTTTAAATACCACCCTGTCGGGCCGGCGCGTAATACCTGATGTAAGAAGAATTCCAGCTTCCGTAAGCACTTTATTTTCTGCCATGAACCAATCCGCAACCTTAGGATCGCTTATCAATTCGTTAATTCTTTTTTCAAGTATTACAGATTCTTCCAGCGCCAGCTTTCCTTCCAGTACAAGTTTCCTGACCGCAAGGGAAATATCTGATGGAGTATTTATACCTTCAAAGACCTCATGCATCAATTTGCCATAGTTAATCCTTTTCCTTATGGTCTCGCTCTCCGCCGAGAAATAATTTTCTCCATGAAGCTTAAGCTTAAGTGAGTTCACAGTCTGACTTACAGTATACCTTGATGAGATAAGATTACTTTTATCCTTAATATCTATCTTATTCCCAGGGATTTCGCCATATTCAAATACCCGGTTTTCATCATTATAGTGACTTTTAAGAGAAAAATCAGGTTTCTCATTATTACCTGAACTTAAGGTGATTGCGTTCTTCAGCACGCCGGCAATTGTATTCTTAAACCTGGGATTATCAATTGAAAACCCGTACACCACATCTTTTGCCCTGGTAAGTGCAACATATAAAAGGTTAATATTATCAAGGCAGATTGAATATTTCTCGTATCTGTAATCATCAGCAAATATGGTGTTGCTCAGTGCATTGCCATATTTTACAGGAACAATTCCAAGATCATTAAAAGGTGAAGTAACGGGTTTTACCCATAAGACCGGTTGTTTGGAGGATATATGATCAAGATTCCATGAAAGAAATGGTAATATAGCAACCTTGAATTCAAGGCCTTTTGACTTATGAATAGTCAGTATTCTCATTGCATCCTGATTACCCGGAAAAACTACTGATTTCTTTTTGCCACTCTCCTCCCACCAATCGAGAAATGACTGTATATCAGCATTTTTATTTCCTGAAAAGCTTACGATATAGTCCTGAAAAGTGTTCAGAAAAGGCACATTCGATGAATAATCACAAAGAGCGAAAAACTTTATGATGCTTTCGGTAGCTTCAAACAATGGCATTTGCCTTATCCTTTCCAGGAAATCTTCATAACCGGCTGGTAAATAGCCTCGTGAACTCTCTATTATATTATCACTCTGTAGGGACACCTTTTCAGCTTCCTTGTCACCTTTCGACATCAGGAAAAACCTTAACATAATTGCCCTGCTGATAAAATCCAGCGGATCATTAACCACTGATAGTACACTTACAATAAAAATAATTACAGGCGATTTCGAGAGCAGAAGTGAATCGTTTGATACCACATTAAAATTATACCTGCCTTTTACATGCGAACAATTATTATAATCAATTAATTTATTAAGAACTTTGCCCCCATCTTTCCCGTCTCTGACAATAATACCAATATCTGAAGCCCGGTAGCCTTTATCCTGCAAGGATTCTATTATTTCAGGAAGGCGGTCAAGAACGACTTCCTGCCATTTTTGACTGTCATCATTTTCAATGAATTCCAGCCTTACATACCCGCCCTCCTTTTTCTCTGATTCTTCCTGAACGGCTTCCGAATAAAGATTCTTAAAACTTACAGGAAGCTTTTCATCTGATAAAGAAATGTCAAGCTGTTCAGGAATTATTGTAAAAAGGGTATTATTAAACCTGATAATATTTGAACGGCTTCTCCAGTTTTTAGTTAAAGTTTCGCTGAAAATTCTTTTATTATCAACCATGCTCTCAAGAAAACTCCCGAGAATCCTCCAGTCGCTGTTCCTCCATCGGTAAATCGATTGTTTAACGTCGCCAACCACAAGGTTATCATGACCTTCTGCCATACTGTTATCAATCAATGGTTTGAAATTATTCCACTGAATTATTGAAGTATCCTGAAACTCATCTATCATGAAATTTTCGTACCTGTTTCCAACCTTTTCATATATAAACGGTGCCTGATCTTCGCTGGTAATAAGGTTTAATACTTCACCGGCATCTGAAAGCAGAAATGTGTTTTCGGAAGTATTTATCAGATGGACATTATGCAAGACATCGGATAATATTCCCAGGGCGTATATATAGGAGAGGATACTTTCCGCACTCCTGTACGCAACAATATTTTCATCATAATAATGAATTGCTCCGAGTATTATTTCATCTAAGCCATCGTTTATTGCGCTTTCAAGTTGCGGTGATACGGACTTGGTAGCCCATCGTGGCTGCTCCTTATCAATTTCACGGACCCAGCTATTGGGGCTCTTTGCGTTTCCTGAAACCAACGATCTGACGAATCCCGGGATTCCTGTACCATTTCTGTAGAAAAGATCATCTGTCAGTTCAAATTTTAAAAAAATCTCTTCAGCTCTTTTCCAAAATCAATCAATGTTTTCTCGAATAAATTGTATAATGATCTTATCTTTTCAATATACCCGAGAAGAAATTTTTTATCCTCAAGCTTTGTCAGTTCCTCACGTGACAGAATCTTGAATTTTTCTTTAAACAACTCCTCCGCCAGGTTCATTACTCCGTTTTTCAAATTCCAGCTTTTTTCCTCATCTATGTTTGACTTTGCGTAAGAGATCAGCCAGTCTTTAAGCTGAGTATCAACAGCAGCAGAAGCAATTACTTCATCAACAGCAGTGGAGAGTATATTAGTATGGTCCAGTTCAATGCTAAAACCTGAATGGAGGCCAACCTCCCTTGCAAAAGCACGCAGCACTTTCTGGAAAAAACTATCGATTGTTGATATGGAAAACCTTGAAAAGTCATGCAGAATTGTATTTAATATTTCTTTTGCCTCTTTCCTGATCCAATCTTCAGTTTTACCCGTGACTTTAATCAAATCGGGCAGGTAACCTGATTCTTCACCAACAGCAAGCTTATGGAGATGATCGAGTATCCTCGATTTCATTTCTGCCGTTGCCTTATTTGTAAACGTCACTGCAAGAATTTTCCTGTAGTTGTATCTCGATCTGAAAAGGTTTGCGAGATAAATTGCTGTGAGCCTGTAAGTTTTACCCGATCCGGCTGAAGCGCTGTATATGGTAAGAGTACCCTGTTCCATGGCTTAAAGGTACCCTTTTTTATACTAAGTGCGAAGAGTCTGATAAGTCCGTAAAATTTTTAAAGCTTTAAAAGTTTGCAGATTCTTTCGACTTTCTTCGTCTGCCGTAGTTTTCTTTGAACTCCATAGCTTTTGCGAAGGTGAACCGGTTTTTGACTTTTTGATTACCTTTGCCACGTGAATAAAAAAGTGGTCATAGGATTATCAGGAGGTGTCGACTCAAGCGTTGCCGCATGGGTTCTTAAGGAACAAGGGTATGATGTAACCGGTTTGTTTATGAGAAACTGGCACGATATCACAGGTCTGTTGCAAAGTGATTGTCATTGGGAAGATGATCTTATGTTCGCAGAAATGGTAGCGAAAAAATTAGAAATTCCTTTTTACCAGGTGGATCTGAGTAATGAATATCGCAAAAAGGTCGTTGATAACATGTTCTCAGAATATGAAAAAGGCCGTACACCTAACCCTGATGTACTTTGCAACAGGGAAATAAAGTTTGATTCTTTTGCTGTTGAAGCCCGGAAACTGGGTGGCGATTTTGTAGCTACCGGGCATTATTGCAGAAAAGATGAAACAATATCAGGAAATAGTACCTTTTATCGCCTGCTTGCAGGTAAAGACAGTAATAAAGACCAGAGTTATTTTTTGTGCCAGGTGAATCAGGAGCAATTGGCAACAGCCTTATTCCCGATTGGAAATCTCACTAAACCTGAAGTCCGTAAGATCGCTGATAAATTAGGCCTCGCGACTGCTCAGCGTAAAGATTCCCAGGGTATCTGTTTTGTAGGGAAAGTACATCTGCCGACTTTCCTGCAGCAGAAACTGGAGACAAAAAAAGGCAATATTGTTGAAATATCTGATATAACTGAGGGTGCTGAAAGGGATAAAACTTATAATTATCCTGATGTGATAAATGGTTTGCCTGAAAAAGAGGTGTCTGAAAAAATACTGGCAAAACTATCTGAACCATATAAATATAAGCCATCATCGGGACAAATTATAGGGACACATAACGGTGCACATTTTTTTACAATCGGCCAGCGAAAAGGTATAAACGTTGGTGGCCATAAGGAAGCCCTATTTGTTATTGGTACCGATGTGGAAAAGAATGTTGTTTATGTTGGCGAAGGACAGTCTCATCAGGGACTAAACAGAAAAGGGCTCTTCATAAGAAATGATGAAACACACTGGATCAGAACTGATTTAAAAATGCAAGAAGGGGAAAGTCGCGATTATATGGTCAGAATAAATGCATTAACTTCTACCAAGGTTTGCCGAAGGCAAAGGCTGACGATCTATTCTGACCATATAATCGCGACTTTCCTTCTTGCATTTTTAAATCAGTTCTGATTCCAGTGTGATTAATAATTTCTTATGAAGAGCCTTTCGTTTATACCTGATGAGACTGTCCTTCGCCAACATAAACAACATTCTTTTCCACATCGGTCCAATAACAAATAGGCTTCCTTTATAGCCCCAACATTTATACTTTCGGCTGGACGATTGTAAAAAAATGTGCACCCTTATGTGTCCCTATAATTGTTCCGATGATGGCTTGTATTTATATGGTTCAGATAGTTTTGCCAGTATTTTTTCAGACACCTCTTTTCAGGCAAAACATTTCTGCACATCAGGATAATTATAAGTTTTATCCCTTTCAGCACCATCAGTTATATCAGATATTTTCGACAATATTGCCTTTTTTTGTCTCCAGTTTCTGCTGCAGGAAAGTCGGCAGATGTACTTTCCCTACAAAACAGATACCCTGGGAATCTTTACGCTGAGCAGTCGCGAGGCCTAATTTATCAGCGATTTTACGGACTTCAGGTTTAGTGAGATTTCCAATCGGGAATAAGGCTGTTGCCGATTGCTCCTGATTCACCTGGCACAAAAAATAACTCTGGTCTTTATTACTGTCTTTACCTGCAAGCAGGCGATAAAAGGTACTATTTCCCTGATATTGTTTCACCTTTTCTGCAATAAGCCAGGTAGCTACAAAATTGCCACCATTAGGCTTCAACAGCAAAAGAATCAAACTTTATTTCCCTGTTGCAAAGTACATCAGGGTTAGTTCGGCCTTTTCATATTCTGAGAACATGTTATCAACGACCTTTTTGCGATATTCATTACTCAGATCCACCTGGTAAAAAGGAATTTCTAATTTTTTCGCTACCATTTCTGCGAACATAAGATCTTCTTCCCAATGACAATGGCTTTGCAACAGACCTGTGATATCGTGCCAGTTTCTCATAAACAAACCGGTTACATCAGTACCCTTGTTCCTTAAGAACTCATGCGGCAACGTTTAAGTCAACACCTCCTGATAATCCTATGACCACTTTTTATTCACGTGGCAAAGGTAATTGAAAAGTCAGAAACCGGTGCACCTTCGAAAAAGCTATGGAGTTCAAAGAAAATACAGGCAGACGAAGAAAGTCGAAAGAATCTGCAAACTTTTAAAGCTTTAAAAATTTTACAGATTATCAGATTTTCGCACTTAGTATAAAAAGGTACCTTTAAGCCATGGAACAGGGTACTCTTACCATATACAGCGCTTCAGCCGGATCAGGTAAAACTTACAGGCTCACAGCAATTTATCTCGCAAACCTTTTCAGATGGAGATACAACTACAGGAAAATTCTTGCAGTGACGTTTACAAATAAGGCAACGGCAGAAATGAAATCGAGGTTGCTCGATCATCTCCATAAGCTTGCTGTCGTGAAGAATCAGGTTACCTGCCCGATTTGATTAAAGTCACGGGTAAAACTGAAATATCAGTGAAAGAGGCAAAAGAAATATTAAATACAATTCTGCATGACTTTTCAAGGTTTTCCATATCAACAATCGATAGTTTTTTCCAGAAAGTGTGCGTACTTTTGCAAGGGAAGTTGGCCTCCATTCAGGTCTAGCGTTCAACTCAACCATACTAATCTACTCTCCACTGCTCCTAATGAAGTAATTGCTTCTGCTGCTGTTGATATTCAGCTTAAAGACTTGGTGATCTCTTACGCAAATGAGGCGAGATAAAAAAGTTGGAATTTGAAAAACGGAGTGAAATGAATGGCGGAGGATTGTTTAAAGAAAAATTAAGATTCTGTCACGTGAGGAACTGACAAAGCTTGAGGATAAGAGATTTCTTCTCGGGTATATTGAAAAGATAAGATCATTATACAATTTATTCGAGAAACATTGATAGATTTTCGAAAAAGAGCTGAAGAGATTTTTTTAAAATTTGAACTGACAGATGATCTTTTCTACAGAAATGGTACAGGAATCCCGGGATTCGTCAGATCGTTGGTTTCAGGAAACGCAAAGAGCCCCAATAGCTGGGTCCGTGAAATTGATAAGGAGCAGCCACGATGGGCTACCAAGTCCGTATCACCGCAACTTGAAAGCGCAATAAACGATGGCTTAGATGAAATAATACTCGGAGCAATTCATTATTATGATGAAAATATTGTTGCGTACAGGAGTGCGGAAAGTATCCTCTCCTATATATACGCCCTGGGAATATTATCCGATGTCTTGCATAATGTCCATCTGATAAATACTTCCGAAAACACATTTCTGCTTTCAGATGCCGGTGAAGTATTAAACCTTATTACCAGCGAAGATCAGGCACCGTTTATATATGAAAAGGTTGGAAACGGGTACGAAAATTTCATGATAGATGAGTTTCAGGATACTTCAATAATTCAGTGGAATAATTTCAAACCATTGATTGATAACAGTATGGCAGAAGGTCATGATAACCTTGTGGTTGGCGACGTTAAACAATCGATTTACCGATGGAGGAACAGCGACTGGAGGATTCTCGGGAGTTTTCTTGAGAGCATGGTTGATAATAAAAGAATTTTCAGCGAAACTTAACTAAAAACTGGAGAAGCCGTTCAAATATTATCAGGTTTAATAATACCCTTTTTACAATAATTCCTGAACAGCTTGACATTTCTTTATCAGATGAAAAGCTTCCTGTAAGTTTTAAAGAATCTTAATTCGGAAGCCGTTCAGGAAGAATCAGAGAAAAAGGAGGGCGGGTATGTAAGGCTGGAATTCATTGAAAATGATGACAGTCAAAAATGGCAGGAAGTCGTTCTTGACCGCCTTCCTGAAATAATAGAATCCTTGCAGGATAAAGGCTACCGGGCTTCAGATATTGGTATTATTGTCAGAGACGGGAAAGATGGGGGCAAAGTTCTTAATAAATTAATTGATTATAATAATTGTTCGCATGTAAAAGGCAGGTATAATTTTAATGTGGTATCAAACGATTCACTTCTGCTCTCGAAATCGCCTGTAATTATTTTTATTGTAAGTGTACTATCAGTGGTTAATGATCCGCTGGATTTTATCAGCGGGCAATTATGTTAAGGTTTTTCCTGATGTCGAAAGGTGACAAGGAAGCTGAAAAGGTGTCCCTACAGAGTGATAATGTTGATAGAAAAGTTCACGAGGCTATTTACCAGCCGGTTATGAAGATTTCCTGGAAAGGATAAGGCAAATGCCATTGTTTGAAGCTACGAAAACATCATAAAGTTTTTCGCTCTTTGTGATTATTCATCGAATGTGCCTTTTCTGAACACTTTTCAGGACTATATCGTAAGCTTTTCAGGAAATAAAAATGCTGATATACAGTCATTTCTCGATTGGTGGGAGGAGAGTGGCAAAAGAAATCAGTAGTTTTTCCGGGTAATCAGGATGCAATGAGAATACTGACTATTCATAAGTCAAAAGGCCTTGAATTCAAGGTTGCTATATTACCATTTCTTTCATGGAATCTTGATCATATATCCTCCAAACAACCGGTCTTATGGGTAAAACCCATTCTTCACCTTTTAATGATCTTGGAATTGTTCCTGTAAAATATGGCAATGCACTGAGCAACACCATATTTGCTGATGATTACAGATACAAGAAATATTCAATCTGCCTTGATAATATTAACCTTTTATATGTTGCACTTACCAGGGCAAAAGATGTGGTGTACGGGTTTTCAATTGATAATCCCAGGTTTAAGAATACAATTGCCGGCGTGCTGAAGAACGCAATCACCTTAAGTTCAGGTAATAATGAGAAACCTGATTTTTCTCTTAAAAGTCACTATAATGATGAAAACCGGGTATTTGAATATGGCGAAATCCCTGGGAATAAGATAGATATTAAGGATAAAAGTAATCTTATCTCATCAAGGTATACTGTAAGTCAGACTGTGAACTCACTTAAGCTTAAGCTTCATGGAGAAAATTATTTCTCGGCGGAGAGCGAGACCATAAGGAAAAGGATTAACTATGGCAAATTGATGCATGAGGTCTTTGAAGGTATAAATACTCCATCGGATATTTCCCTTGCGGTCAGGAAACTTGTATGGAAGGAAAGCTGGCGCTGGAAGAATCTGTAATACTTGAAAAAAGAATTAACGAATTGATAAGCGATCCTAAGGTTGCGGATTGGTTCATGGCAGAAAATAAAGTGCTTACGGAAGCTGGAATTCTTCTTACATCAGGTATTACGCGCCGGCCCGACAGGGTGGTATTTAAAAATGGTAAAACAAAAATAATCGACTTCAAGTTTGGAGAGGAAAATGCTCATTATTCCGAACAGGTTGAACAGTACCGCAAACTTCTTTATAATATGGGTTATGAGGATGTTGAAGCTTTTATATGGTATGTTGATAAGAATAAAATTATAACTGTCTGAATGCAGTCAACCGATAAAGAAATAAAAACTTATCCCTGGGGGCATGAACGAAGATTTAATGCCTATTCTAATTATTTCCGAAATTTATATGGAGCCAGGGTTCAGAAAGTTTCTATTGATGCAGGTTTTACATGTCCGAACCGTGACGGATCAATAAGCACTGGCGGCTGTACCTATTGTAACAATAGTGCATTCAATCCTTCATATTGCCAGCCTTCAAAGTCTGTCACGGAACAAATAGGAGAAGGGATAAAATTTCATAAATGGAGATATAATGAAGCAATTTCATATCTCGCTTATTTTCAGGCATATTCTAATACTTATGCTCCTCTTGTAAAATTAAAAAAACTTTACGGGGAAGCATTAAGTTACCCCGGTGTAGCCGGACTTTATAATCGGAACACGGCCAGGTTGCATCGATGATGATAAGCTGGAATATCTGAAAGAGCTTTCAATGAAATATTATGTTGCAATTGAATATGGAATCGAATCGTGTTATAACAAAACACTTAAAAGAATAAACCGCGGTCATTCATTTGAAGATGCTGTAAAGGCCCTGGAAAAAACAGCTGCTTTTGGTATAACAGCAGGAGCGCATTTTATTTTTCGCCTGCCGGGAGAAACACGTGAAGAAATTATGAATCAGGCCGGTATTATTTCAAACCTGCCATTAAAAACTGTGAAATTCCACCAGCTGCAAATAATAAAAGGGACTGCAATGGAACTCGAATTTAAAAATAATCCTGGTGATTTTGAGCTATTTAAATGGGAGGAATATCTTGATTTTTTCATACATTTTCTTGAAAGGCTGAATCCATCTATTGTTGTTGAAAGGTTCACAGGAGAAGCTCCACCACGCTTCCTTACCGGAAAAGGATGGGGTAAAAAACGAACAGATCAGATAGTAAATCTTGTTGAAAAGCGCCTCGAGGAACTTGATACATGGCAGGGAAGACTATATGAGGATAAAAGACAAAAGTAAAAAGTTGTTAGTAAGATTTAAGAAGTAAGAAGTAAGAAGCAAGAAAAAAATGAAGGCCAGTCACATGGAAGCATGGATAATAACAAGAAGCCATAAAGGAGCGGAAAAAACAGTTTGTCCTGGCAAGTTTTTTACAGATATAAATTTCAAGATACAAAATGACATATTTTCTGGAACATATAGCTGAATCACTTCACAGGGAATTCGGAAATACTCTCAACCGTCACTGTCTGGATTTTCCAAGCAGAAGAGCGGATTATATTTTATGAAATACCTGGCTGCCAGGATCGAAAAACCAGTGTGGGCACCATCAATCATCACAATTAATGAGCTCTTCAGAACATATAGCTCACTGCAGACAGCCGGCAACGAGATTCTGCTGTTTGAGCTTTATAAAGTCTACAGAACTTTAAAAAAACCTTGTGAAAGTTTTGATGAATTTTACTATTGGGGCGATATGCTTTTAAATGATTTTGACGATGCGGACAAATACCTTGTTGATGCCTCATTGCTTTTCAGGAATGTCCTCGATTTAAAAATGATCGATCGTCAGTTTGGCAGTCTTACACCAGAGCAGGTAGAAATAATCAGACGATTCTGGACCAATTTCAATCAGGAAAATATAACCAACGAAAAAGCAGGCTTTCTTAGTATCTGGTCTATCCTTTCAGATCTTTATACTGGTTTCAGAAACTCGCTGAAAATACAAAACCTGGCTTATGAAGGCATGATATTCAGACATATGGCTGAGAATAATGAAGATTATTACTCATTGGATGAGCGCTGGGATATGTTTCATTTCATCGGCTTTAATGCACTGAATGAATGTGAAAAAGTAATGATGTCGCGGTTTAAAAAAGCTGGTAAAGCCCGGTTTTACTGGGATTTTGATAACTCATATATAAAAGAAGGCAAGTTGAATTCTGCTGGGGATTTCCTTCGGGAAAACCTGAAATATTTTCGAAATGATATGCCAGACAGTTGGAGTTTTGACACAATGTTGTCAAAAAGAGCCTCAGAAGTACATCGCCGGGTAATTCGTTCTTCTTCAGACGTAGCTCAGGTCAATTAGTTTCTCAATTATTGAAAGGAATGCCTGGAATTGACAGCTAAAATGCCCATCATATTGATATTGTCCTTTGCCGATGAAAATTTACTTTATCTGCTGACCAGCCTTACCTGAAAATATCGGCAATTATGTCAACATAACCGATCGGTAATCCTTTAAAGCAAACGCTTGTTCTTATACATTGATAAGGCATACAATGGAGCCTGCAGAGAAATGCCATACCTACTGATGGCGTTGTCCGTTTTTTGAGTATAGATCTGGTAGTATTCTAAAGCACTCATTGCTTTCTTCAATATTCA
>CAVVGP010000085.1:0-12346 GCA_963747625.1 uncultured Bacteroidales bacterium
ATCTGCTATAGGCTCTTTAAAAGGACCATTGCATGGTGGTGCCAATGTCAGGGTGCTTGAAATGATGGAAGATATGAAAGTTCATGTTAAAAACTGGAAGGACGAGGAAGAGGTGAAGGCCCATCTTCTGAAGATTCTTAATAAAAAGGCAAATGATTTTTCAGGTAAAATATATGGAATAGGACATGCCGTTTATACCATTTCCGATCCCAGGGCTGCAATCCTGAAGGCTAAAGCAAGAGAGCTGGCAATTGAAAAAGGACGGCTTGATGAATTTGAACTTTATGCTTTGGTTGAAAGACTTACACCTGAGGTTTTCAGAGTGTTTAAAGGAGAAAAATCTACAAAGGTTGTGTGTATAAATGTTGATTTTTATTCCGGTTTTGTTTATGCATGTCTGGATATATCAAAGGAGCTTTATACTCCCCTTTTTGCAATTGCAAGAGTTTCTGGATGGTGTACTCACCGAATTGAAGAACTGACTTTTTCGGCAAAAAGAATCATCAGGCCGGCTTTTAAAAATGTTTATGGTAAACGTGAGTATATTCCCTTAAATATGAGAGAAAAATAAAATGAATGAAATAATCCCTAAGTACGATGTACTTATTGTAGGAGGCGGAGTTGTTGGAACTGCCCTGCTATATACCTTAAGCAAATACACGGATATAAAAAACGTTGGACTAATTGAAAAATATTCCGATTTCGGACTGGTAAATTCAGCATCATACAATAACAGCCAGACTCTTCATTTTGGAGATATTGAAACTAACTACTCCATAGAAAAAGCCAGAAGTGTGAAGCGTATGGCAGATATGGTTATGAAGTATCTTGAGAGTGAAAAAGAAAGTTCTCCGGATAAGAAATTATTCAGCAAGTACTCAAAAATGGTTCTTGCTGTCGGAAAGGGACAGGTTGAGGAACTGAGAAAGCGATATCCTGCTTTCAGTGAGCTGTTTCCAAAACTGAGAATAATAGAGAAAGACGAGATCGGGAAAATTGAGCCCCGGGTGCTGGAAGGCAGGGATCCGGGTCAGGAGATACTGGCACTGGTTACCGAGGATGGCTATACTGTTGATTTTAAAAGACTTTGCCACTCCTTTGTAGACAATGCACTTACTCGAAATCCTAACCTGGATATCCATCTTGATACTAAGCTTCTCCGGATCTCGAAAAATGAAGATCACTATACTGTTATTACCAATAAGGGTGAGTTAAGGTCTTCTGTAGTCATTATCGCTGCCGGAGGGCATAGCCTGATGATTGCAAAGTCGCTCGGATATGGAAAGAACCTGGCTTTATTGTCTATGGCAGGGAGCTTTTATACTGCTCCAAAAGTGCTGAATGGTAAAGTATATACAATACAGGTGCCAAAACTGCCTTTTGCTGCAATTCACGGAGATCCTGAGGTTCACAGCGAAGAGGTGACCAGGTTCGGACCGACTGCAAAACCAATATTCCAGCTTGAGAGGCATAATGCATCAACATTCCCTGAGTATTGGAAAACATTCGGACTTGGATTGAGTCCAATATTAAGTCTTTTAAAAATTATATCTGATAAGATTCTGTTCAATTATATATTTGTCAATTTCCTCTATGATTTGCCATTAATAGGTAAACGTCTGTTTATAAAACAGGTAAGGAAAATTGTTCCTTCGCTCAAATTAGATGAAATTCACTACGCCAAAGGGATAGGCGGTACAAGACCTCAAATAGTAAATAATACGACAAGGAAACTTGAAATGGGTGAGGCAAAGCTCAAAGGAGAGAAAATTATTTTTAACATAACACCTTCACCCGGCGCTTCCACTTGCCTGGGGAATGCCTATTCTGATACTTCGGCTATAGTCGGGTTTCTGGATAATAAATATAAATTTGATAAGGAAGCATTTGAAAAGGATCTGATGTAGAAAATCCTTGACTGACAACTACCTTCCTGCTTCTGCAGGAGAGGCGGTTAAATCTTCATGCACCTGCATAAACCAGCAGGGCCAATCCTGCAAGATATGCAATAAACATAAAGAAAATAAGTGTGTTAACCGATTTTGATGCTCCTTTAAATTCTTTCCATATAAAGACTCCCCATAGTGCAGCTATAAGTGTAGCTCCTTGTCCTAAACCATACGATATCGCAAATCCGGCTTTTCCTGAAGCAATTATACTCATTGACATTCCAATGTTCCAGATTATGCCTCCGAGGACACCGTTCATGTGTACATCAAAAGTTCCTTTTTTATAATCCTTGAAAGTAAGAGGTCTGCCTTCAATTGGTCTCTTCATTATAATATAATTGAAGAGGAGATTGCTTATAAATACTCCAACAGCAAAAAAGAATATTGCTGAATATGGGGTAAGTTTCCCTCGTTCAGGTGTCTCAAAACTTGAAGCCATAGAACTTGCTACAAAACGGTAAAACAACGACATCAATATTCCTGCAGAAATAGAGAGTGTAATTCCTTTTCCTGAAACTTTCTTTAACGACAGGCTATGCTTTTTATATGCAGCTGCATCAATAATTATAGCTACAACAATCAACGCGACTCCTCCGAATAGAATGTTCGGGTTACCATGAGGCGTATAAACGTAATTAATGATTACTCCAAGGGCCAGGGCAATCCCAACCCCAACCGGGAATGCCACAGCCATCCCGGCAATTGCCATAGCAGCAACAAGCAATATGTTGGAAGCATTAAAAACAACTCCGCCAATTATAGAATTTATTATATTATGCGGTTCTGCCTGCCTGATATCAGTAATAAATCCCCTTCCGCTTTCACCTGTACTTCCCATTGTGAAGCCTAGCAGAATCGAAAATAAAAGAATTCCCAGGGCATAATCCCAGTAAAAAAGCTCAAAACGCCATGCTTTGCCCGTAAGCTTTTGTGTATTCCCCCATGAACCCCAGCAGATCATGGTTATAATACAAAGAATGACAGCCAGTTTGTAACTTTGTGGTATAAACATAAATTTGAATATTAATTATAAAAGTAAAAAATCGAACTTTAAAATCATATTCTAGTTATTTTTTGAAGGAACATGCATCATCCTCGCTTCAATAAAGGCACTGATTTGAGGTACAGGCATTTTCTGTTTCACATAAAATTGTTTCCCATCAGGGTCATTTTCCCAGCTGTTGCTTCCATCAGGATTAACAATTATTTTGCCCCTGACCGTGTCGAAAAATCCTTCTGTTCCATATACTCCTATAAGCACCGCTGTTTCATCCCAGCTCATTCTTCCGTTTTTATCTTCTTCCGAAAGAGGAATGCTTATTCTGAAAACATCTTTAACAGGACTGTTTTTAATACTTGAATTTATAAGTTTCAATCCGGTATGGATTTGCGAACCAATCTCAAAACCTGTAAAGATCACCTCTCCCGGCCAGTTTTCATAGACATATTTTGAGGCGGTAGAATCCATACAGATATTGAATTCCTTTCCTTCCGGAAACTTACCTGCCATTGATACAAGCCTCTTAACCTTCTTTTTAACCAGCTCTTTACCTGTCAAAGGAGAAATATTATCAGGCTTTGACTTCAGGAGGTTATTCAGGTTTGTCAAAAATCCTACAGTAATAATCGTCACACTGGTATCTGGTTGGATACTGAGTGCTTTTCTGTAAATATTAACTGCATCAGGTACGTCTGGAGTGGATTTAACTGAATGAGGGTATTTTTTAACAATAGAATCTGCCCAGTGCTGCGAGGATCCGAGATTAACGCCGTCGGTTTTTGGCGCTCCTATAGCCAGTTCACTCCTCCCGAAATATGTGTTAATAACATTTATAGAGGGCGCAACCAGGTAATTCTTATTAGATGTAACTGTCGCCAGAATATCAGCTCTGCCACTGTCTGCCATTGCATGCAGAAATGCAAGTGCCCCAACGTCATCATAATCGGGACCAAGGTCGGTGTCGAAAATGATCTTTACAACTTTATCACTTTTTATTCCGGATTGATTTGCACAGCCGGATAAAAATAGACACACGATTATTGAGGACAAAAACTCTCTCATACAAATTAGTTTATCTATTTATATAATTATTTTTCACACCGGTTCCACAGCTGACAACAAGAGCTCTCCGGCGTTTGTAACATCTCTGATTATTTATGTGGTTCTTCGTGTTTTCTTTATGCATCTGTATGTAACTATTTGATTTCCGTCCTGTAAGGCGCTGATGCCTGGGCTCCCATCCGGGTCACTGAAATTGAGGCTGCCTTATTTGCAAAAACAACTGCCTCGTATAGCTCTTTTCCCTCCGATAAAGCAACAGCCAGAGCTCCGTTAAATACATCGCCGGCCGCCGTTGTATCGACCGGATTTACTTTCACTCCTGGAATCAAACCTGAAAATTTTTCGGATTTGACAAAAGCGCCTGTCTCTCCAAGGGTAATGATTACATTTCCGACACCTCTTGCCTGTAATGCTGCTGCAGCTTTTCCAGCAGATGGTATATCAGATATCTTTATTCCTGTAAGAGCTTCTGCTTCAGTTTCATTAGGTGTGGTCAGCCATACATGTCTTAGAAGATTATCTGACAACTGGCATGCTGGTGCAGGATTCAGGATCACTTTTATGTCTTTTTCCGATGCAGCAACTGCTGCATATTCAACTGTTTCTGTTGGAATCTCAAGTTGAAGAAGAAGAATTTCAACTGAACATGTTTCGAAAATATGTAGTGGTATATCTTCCTGAAGCAGATTACTATTTGATCCTGGGGCAACAACAATGCTGTTTTCTCCCGAAGAATCGACTGTTATCAAAGCAACTCCTGACGGTAAGGTGAAATCTTTAACAACGTATTGGGTGTCAATTCCTTCTCTCATAAGCAATCCTACAGCCTGATTTCCGAAAAGATCATTGCCTCTTTTGGTAATAAAGGTGACTTTTCCCCCAGCCGTGCTGCTGCGACAGCCTGGTTCGCCCCTTTTCCTCCGGGGTTCATAAGAAAAGTTCCTCCAAGTATTGTTTCTCCCGGCAATGGAAGTTTTTCGGTTTTTATCACCATGTCGGTATTTGAACTACCGATTACAAGTATTCTACTCATTGAAATACGCGTATATAATCGACGAACATTCTCTCCGGAAATTCTGTTGTATAATCAGGCGGCCCCGGCCAGTTGCCACCTACGGCAACATTGAATATAAAAAATTGATCTGAATTGAAGGGATAATTGCCTGCACCTACCTGCGATACTGAAACATCCAGATAAACATTGTCATCAACATATAGATGAAGGTTATTCTCAGCCACACGAGACTGAATACATGAAACTCCTTTGAAAAATCGCCGGAAACCAATGAATACTGGGATCCTTTGGATGCTTCGCTTCCACCTGAATTGCTCCAGTGAAGTGTTCCATAAACAATTGAAGGATTAGTGCCGATAAGCTCCATAATGTCTGTTTCGCCACAAGCGGGCCATCCAACCGTTGAAATATCAGTTCCAAGCATCCATAAGGCTGGCCATATTCCCTTACCAACAGGTAATTTTGCCCTGATATCAATTCTTCCGAATTTAAAAAACTTTTTTCCCTGGGTGGTCATTCTTCCGGAAGTGTAAGTTACTGAATTCTTGATCTCTTTCCTTGCTTCAATAATTAAATTACCGTTTGAGACAAATGTATTATTAGTACTGTTCGTGTAAGTTTCAAGTTCATTATTTCCCCAGCCTCCTTGTCCGTTGCCGGTTTCCTGGTTCCAATTATTTAAATCCAGACTGTTTCCTGAAAATTCATCACTCCACACCAGAGTATAGCCAGGGTAACTTAAGGGAGTAGTGTAACCTGTATTATCTGTAGCCAGATACGAGCCATTTTCGGTAATGATGATTCCATTTGCAGAAGTATTGACAAGAGTACAGAATTTTGGATTGGATAAACTAATTGTAAACTGTAAATTCGTTTGACGGGTATCGAGAGTATCTCCGCTTATCTGAACATTAATCGTTGCAGCTGTCTGATTTGCAGGTATTATAACTGTTCCCGGTGCTGAGATATAGTCGTGAGGGGAAGTCGCTGTTCCATCAGAGAAAGTATAATCTATAGTTACAGCATTTGTTGCCGGTTTGTTAAGACTTAAATGAAATGTCAGGGTCGATTCTGTTTTACTTCTGGTTTGGGATGCATCCAGAATTGTCAGTTCAGGACCTTTAACATTATCCTTACTGCATGAATAGGAAGTAAGTAAATTGAAAGAGAAAAGGAGAACCATTGCCAATCCTGGCAGAGTTATATTTTTATTAAAAGGACTTATTTTCATAAGAGAGGTGTAAAAAAGTTAATCGGAATCCAAGATATAATTTTCTTTTGGATTTCATAAATTAGTGAAGTAAAATATGTTTATTCATGGCTCCTGTTTGATTCCAAATCAGTACATTTAATCCATAAATACTTATAATAAGTGCCGAATAAGCTGTTCCGGATCTTGTTAATTTTTTCCGCATTATCAATTGCCGGATCATTTATATCATTTATAAGTGGAAGCTTATCACTGACAGGTTTTTTTCTTATTACCGGCTTTATTTTGCTAGCCGTTGCCGTTAGAGGCTTTCAGAAATTTAAAGGATTTTCCTATACCTTATGGATTTTTACAGCAGTAATTGCCTCCCTATTTTGCCCAAAGTACTTTATTTCAATCGGAAATTTCCATTTAAGCAGACTGATAGTACCACTACTACAGATCATTATGTTTGGTATGGGTTCACAGATGAGTTTTAAGGATTTTACAGGGGTCATTAAAATGCCTAAGGGAGTCTTTGTAGGAATCTTTTCCCATTATACGATAATGCCGCTTGTGGGTTTTTGCATTGCCCGACTGTTTAATTTCCCTCCTGAAATTTCAGCCGGCATTATATTGATTGGTTGTGTTCCAAGCGGACTTGCATCAAATGTTATGTCATTTCTGGCCAAAGCAAATCTGGCTCTGGCAGTTACGGTCGGTGCTATTTCGACGATACTCTCTCCGCTTATCACCCCTCTTCTTATGAAATGGCTCGGAGGCCAGTATATTGAAGTAAAATTCTGGAGCATGATGCTCGATATCCTTAATATGATCATTCTTCCAATCGTTGCAGGTTTTATTTTCAATCTTTTTTCAAAAAGTAAAGAAAACCGTAAATCGATGATAATTCAGCTTCTTTCTTATATGATTATAATCCTTCTTACAACTCTTGTTTATGCAAAATCAAAAAATGCAGATCTGTCATCTTTTGTAATCCAGTTCGCGAAATCTATGGGCTGGTTTTTCTTTCTTCCAATGGTTGGCGCACGATTTATATCTTATTTCATTAAGGAGGACAATAACTATCTTGAAAAACTGCTTTCTTTTATCTCGATGTTCGGAATTGCTGTTATTGTTTCAATTATTACTGCTTCAGGCCGGGATAGTCTTCTGAAAGTTGGTGCATTGCTTCTGGTGACAAGTCTGATGCATAATATTGCCGGTTACACTCTTGGATACGGATTGTCGTGGATGGTGGGAATGCCTGAGAAGGATCGGCGTACAATCGCCTTTGAAGTTGGTATGCAAAATGGAGGACTTGCTTCAGGTCTGGCCTTGCAAATGGGTAAAGTTGCAACTGTAGGACTGGCTCCAGCAATTTTTGGACCTCTGATGAATGTAACCGGTTCAGTCCTGGCCAATTTCTGGCGTGGAAAACCAGCCAGGGAACCAATTCAGTTACAAAAAGATTAATTCTGCTGTTATATAGTTGATTAGCTCCTTTTGAGAAGGGAAGGAGCTTATGAGAAGGATCTTGACAAATATTTCTATAATTTAAAACCATTATAATGAAAAAAAATCTATTATTCTCAGTTGGTACGTTACTTTTTTCCTGTTTAACACTTATTGTACATAGTCAGGAAATTACACTTAGCCAGACAAATGAATCTGGTATTTATGGAAAAGGTCAGAAAATATCTGTCAAAGCTTTTGCAGAAGATCTTGCAGGTGATACTCTCTATGTAAAAGTTTTTAAAAATAATACTCAGCTGATTGATCAGAAGAATATCCTGGCTGGCAAAGACAGCATGGTAATTTTTGAAGGCTCTTACGATAAACCATGTTCAATAATTGTTGAAGCAAAGGCAGGAGGTAAGAGTACGAGTTTAGGAATGTTGGTTGACCCCGGAACGCTGAAACCTGGCGTAAGACGTCCGGGTGATTTTGAACGTTTTGGACCAGCCAGAAAAAGAGTTTAGATATACTGCCATGGGATGTGAAAAAAATAATTGTCATGGGAACTGATCGCGATAAAGGTTATAGCTGCGAAGACATCGAAATAAATTGTAATGGTCCGAAACCTGCACGCGGTTATTTCGCAAAGCCCGAGGCTGCTTCTCCAAAATCTCTGCCTGCTGTGCTACTGGTTCATGCCGCAGGAGTTAAGGGTTCATGGTGCCGTTCTGAACCTTCAAATGCATTAAAGTATGCTAAAATGGGAGCTCTCTGTTTTGACCTTAACGCGCATGGAATGCTTAATGATCAACCGGATAGTTATTATTCCGATCTTGAAAATGGTGAACTTAAGAACTATTGGCTCCAGGGCTTAAACAGTAGAGATAATATCTATTTCAGGGGCATGTATCTGCGACTGTTACGAACTATTGATTTTTTAACAAAGCAACCTGAATGGGATGGTAAAAGATTTTTAGTGATCGGAGAAAGCCAGGGAGGAGGACAGGCCCTGGTAGCCGCAGGTTTGGATCACAGGGTAAGTGCTGTTGTTGCGATAGTTCCGGCTATGTGCGACTGGCTTGCACCGCTGGCAGGAAGAATGGGGGGATGGCCGCAACCTTTTGAATCAGATTCCTTAAAGAAGGAACTGTTAAAGACTCTTCCGTATTTCGATGCTGCTAATATTTTGGTAGGTTGCAAAGCCACCATGCTGGTCGAAATTGGATTGATAGATATGGTATGCCCTGCTACTTCAGTTTATGCTGCGGTCAATCAGGCTCAGGGACAGAAATTCATTTATCCGGTTCCATATCGTCCTCATCATCAGCCTGAAGGTGACCTTGCAAAAAAATGGGAAGAGGATTTTTATAAACCACGAGATTTATTTATCCGCAATTATTTAAAGTAAACCGGAAAAACTTCCCCGAAAAGGATTAAATTAACATCTGTCTTGTTCCTGGATCAGCTTGGCTGCCAGGATAGAAAAACTGAACTAAATCAATTGACCTATGAAAAGTAAATTATTATATTTTCTGTTGATAGCTTTGATCTGCATCTCTTTTTGCGGGGCAGGTTCTCTGAGCGCTCAGAGTGCAATGATAAACGTTTCAGCCAGGAATTGTACAAGCCTTAACGGTAAATGGGAGGTTATTATTGACCCGATAGGAGCCGGAGACTGGAGGCAGGTTTGGCAGGAGAGAAAACCTCAGAAAAAGAGTGATTTTATCGAATATTCTTTCGAAGGAGGTCCGGTATTGAATGTGCCGGGTGATTTTAACTCCCAGCTGACAGAACTGAAATATTATGAAGGGACAGTATGGTATAAAAAGACCTTCAATTACGATCTTAAAAATGGAAAGAGGCTTTTTCTTCATTTTGGAGCTGTAAATTATATAGCCGATGTCTATCTGAATGGCAATCTTCTTAGGTAAACATGAAGGCGGATTTACACCATTTCAGTTTGAAATTACAAATGCAGTAAAGAAAGGTGAAAATTCCATTGTGGTAAGGGTAAATAACCAGAGGTTAAAAGATGGGATTCCCGGTCTTGGTTACGACTGGTTTAATTATGGAGGCATTACACGGGATGTCAACCTTGTTGAAACAGAAAGTACTTATATTAAGGATTATTTCATTCAGTTGAAAAAAATATCGCTGAATGATGTTCTTGGTTGGATAAAATTGGACGGTACCAGCCCTGTCCAGGAAGTCGAAGTGAAAATCCCTGAAATGAATGTGGATTATAAGACTAAGACAAATGATGAAGGGTTTGCGGAGGTAAAATTTTCTTCAAGGATTGAACTTTGGTCGCCTGAAAACCCGAAACTTTATAAGGTGAGCATCCGGTGCAAAACTGACACAGTAAATGATGAGATTGGTTTCAGGAGTATAGAGGTTAAGGGATCAAAAATCCTTTTAAACGGGAAACCGGTTTTTCTTAAAGGAATAAATATTCATGAAGAGAATCCTTTCAGGGCTGCAAGAGCTTATTGCGAACCTGATGCGCTTATCCTTCTGACATGGGCAAAGGAATTGGGATGTAATATGGTGCGGTTGGCACATTATCCCCACAATGAATATATGATTCATTTAGCCGAAAAAATGGGTATAATGGTCTGGGATGAAATTCCTGTTTACCAGCAAATTGAATTTTCTGCTCCGGAGTGGCTGATAAAATGGATATGATGATGCGGGAAATGGTAAACAGGGATAAGAACAGGTGCAATGTTGTAGTCTGGAGTCTTTCTAATGAAACAAGCCCTTCCGGGCAAGGGATAATGCATTAATAAACCTTACTGATAAATGCAGGCAGTCTGGATTCAACCAGACTTATTACCTCAGTAATAAATGATGAGAAGTATGACAATAATACATATAAGTGTATGGGATACACTTTACCGTCATTTTGATTTAATTGCGTTGAATGAATACATGGGGTGGTATGTGCCATGGCAGGGACGACCCGAAGATGTAAAATGGAATATTGCTATCAAAGATAAACCGGTTGTAATTTCTGAATTTGGTGGGGAGGCTCTTTATGGTAATAACAAAGGGCCAAAAGATGAGGCATCGGGTTGGAGCGAGGTTTACCAGGAACAGATTTATAAAGACCAGGTAAAGATGCTGAAAACAGTACCTGATCTTTGCGGGATCTTTCCGTGGTTACTTGTTGATTACAGGTCACCGGGCAGAATGCATCCTGTTTATCAGAACGGTTGGAATCGAAAAGGATTGATATCCGACAGGGGAGATAAAAAGAAAGCATGGTACATCCTTAAAGCTTACTATGATAGTGTAAAGAACAATTATTGAAACTGCCGGTAACCGGTTGAAATTTTCCTGGAATCAGTGCTAACTCCAGAGTCTGTCATGAGAGCGCTTAGCATCCCACTCAGGCGTTGGTTCAAAGTAGCCGTTGGCATTGGGACTGAGATGTTTCTTCACCTCATCATCATTCAGCTCAATTCCTAATCCCGGAGCATCAGCCGGCACATTTGCAAATCCTTTTGTAATCAGTTGCCTGCCGTCGGTTGTTTTTACCAGGCCTTCCCACCATGGCACATCGATGTTATGGTGTTCGCATGCCAGGAAGTTTTGTGTTGCTGCCGCACAATGAACATCTGCCATAAAAGAAACCGGAGTTCCTGCCTGGTGAATAGCCATGGCTACTCCGAGGTCTTCAGCATAGTCGCCGATTTTTTTAGTCTCTAAAATGCCACCTGCAGTTGCAATATCAGGATGAACAATATCAACCGCATGAATATCAATTAAGGGCTTAAAGTTTTTCAGCAAATAAATATCCTCGCCTGTGAGAACAGGTGTCTCCAGGGCATCAGAGAGTGTTTTCCACTGGTCAGTCAATTCCCATGGAATAATATCTTCCATCCATGCAAGCCGATATTTCTCAAGAGCCCTGCCCAGACGAATGCCGTTATTAACATCAAAATGTCCGTAATGATCTGTTGAAAGCGGGATCTCATAACCAACCATATTGCGGACATTCTCAACTATTTTACAAAGCTCTTCAAGCCCCTTATCAGTGATCTGTATCTGAGTGAACGGGTGTTTTGTGTTTTCATACGACATATAATTTCCCTGCCATTGTTTGAGATCGCCGTTGTTCATCCAGAATTTCTGATTCACCAGGGTTCCCGGAATATTGATGAGCTCAGATATTGATAAATCCATCTTCAGCCACGTATATCCCTGGTCCTCAGTACGATACTTTATAAGTTTAAGTTGTTCTTCGGGTGATTTGGCTTCAGGTGTATCAGCATATAATCTTATTTTATCGCGGTATTTTCCGCCTAATAACTGCCATACAGGTACCCCGTAAGCCTTGCCGCACAGGTCCCATAGAGCCATTTCCACTCCGCTCACCCCGCCTCCCTGCCGGCTCTGACCACCGAACTGTTTAATTATCTTAAATATCATCTCTACATTGCATGGGTTGAGACCCAGAATACGACTTTTCAGCATCAGGGCATACCGGGGGTCAGCCCCATCCCTCACTTCTCCCAGGCCATAAATACCCTGATTTGTATCTATCCGGAGTATTGCTGTTCCACCCATTGCTGCTGTCAATGCGTAGCGCATGTCGGTAATTTTCAGTTCCGATGGGCTTGATGCACGCTGAACTTTTGATGTTGTTTGGGCAATTGTGTCTTCTAGTG
>CAVVGP010000086.1:0-21175 GCA_963747625.1 uncultured Bacteroidales bacterium
CAATCTGTGCTGTAATTTTTGTGCTTCTTTCCGAAATGTATCCAGTCAAAGTTAGAGGCGCTGCAATGTCGATTACAGGATTGTCGCTCTGGATCGGAACTTACCTTATTGGACAACTTACACCACTGATGCTTACAATCTTTACACCTGCAGGAACTTTCTGGCTTTTTGCACTTATGTGCGTTCCATATATGCTGATAGTCTGGAAGTTATTACCTGAAACAACAGGAAAATCACTGGAAGAAATTGAAGAAATGTGGATTTTAAAGGGTAAGAGGAATCTCATCAAATCGTAATACTTAATAATTATGGAATCTCATTATTTATCAAAGCTTTACAAGGACGAATTGCTTAATAATATCTTGCCCTTCTGGCTCACAAAATCACAAGACACCAGATATGGAGGTTATTTCACATGCCTCGACAGAGCCCGGAAATGTGTTTGATACCGATAAGTTCGTCTGGTTGCAGGGTCGGGAGGTATGGCAATTCTCATGCTTTACAACAATCTGGAAAAGAATCCGGAATGGTTGAAATGTGCCTTGCAGGGAGGAGAGTTTCTTAAAAAATTCGGCCACGACGGGAATTATAACTGGTATTTTTCTCTTACACAGGAGGGAAAACCTATTATTGAGCCATATAATATATTTTCCTATACCTTTGCAACAATGGCATTCGGCCAGTTAAGCCTTGCAAGTGGCAACCAGGAATATGCTGATATTGCCAGAAAAACCTTGATATAATTCTATCGAAGGTTAATAATCCAAAAGGGAAATGGGATAAATCACATCCGGGTACAAGAAATCTTAAAAATTTTGCTTTACCCATGATCCTTTGTAATCTGGCTCTGGAAATTGAACATCTCCTGGATAAAGATTTTCTCAACGGCACCATCGATACTTGCATTCATGAAGTAATGGATGTTTTTTACCGGCCCGAATTAGGACTTGTAGTTGAAAACCTGACATTAGATAATACTCTTTCTGATACATTTGAAGGACGGGTTCTTAACCCCGGACATGCAATAGAAGCAATGTGGTTTATCATGGATCTGGGAAAACGTCTTAAAAGACCGGAACTGATTGAGTCAGCTGCCAGAATTGCAGTACAAATGGCAGAATACGGATGGGATAAGCAATACGGAGGCATCTTTTATTTTCTCGACAGGAAAGGTCACCCGACTCAACAACTTGAATGGGATCAGAAATTATGGTGGGTACATATAGAAACCCTCATTTCAATGCTTAAGGGATACCAGCTGACAGGATCAAAAGATTGCCTAAAATGGTTTGAGATCGTTCATGAATACACTTGGACACATTTTAAAGATAAAGAGTATCCTGAGTGGTTCGGTTATCTGAACCGACAGGGAGAGGTCCTTCTTCCTCTTAAAGGCGGAAAATGGAAAGGTTGTTTTCATGTGCCCCGGGGTTTGTATCAATGCTGGAAAACCCTGGAAAAAATAAAATAATAATCAGACTCAATAAGATACTCGTCAGAATAACCAGGAAAACCGCGATGCTTAAGCAGCCATCCCGGGCAAAAAACACGGGTTTGAACCCGGGTTTTTATCTTTGATTATTGAGATGTGCTTCAGAAATTAGGTATAGAATACAGGGTCATACTGTTAAATTCAAGTGCAGACAGATTTCCATAGCCTGATTCCTTCTCATAAACGCATCCTGTATCTATAGGGATTACTTTTGATTTTTCATCGATTAATCTTCTTACATAAGAGATTGTCTTTGGCCGATGGCCATGGATAATAGTTTTGCCTGAAAGCAAAGGATTATGATATTTTAACCGGCATTCCCAAATCATACTTTGTCTATCAGAGAACGGATCAACTGCAAAATCATCAAGTCCTGCATGAACAAAAACAGTGTCACCTATCAATTTGAAATATTCAAGGTTTACAAAAAATTCCATATACCGGTTATCAATTTCTCTGATATTCTGAATACCAAAACTTTCCAATGTTGACGCACCACTGTTCATAAGCCATAAGGGCAATACTCCCGGGTCATAATAAGATTCAACAAGCATCACTTCATGATTTCCTGTGAGTAATGTAATATTGAAGCCCTTTTTACAGAGATCAATGATGAAATCAACGACTTCTTTACTCTGGTTTCCCCGATCAATATAATCACCCAGCAGAATCAGCTGATCGGATTTCTTCAGTTTAATAGTGTTGACAATAAGCTCATAAAAAGGTTTATAACAACCATGAATATCGCTTATGGCAAAAAGACGTCCCATAATTTAGAGTGTATATCTCCTCTGTGTCTCTCTGTATAACAATTAATTAAGAACTATCACATCTTCCCCCGATTTTTCAGGAGAAGTACACAGAGATTCAGGAACAGATTGATTCTATTTCTTTGACAGTTTTTGGAATTGGTTTTCCAAGAACTTTATGTCCCTTTTCTGTAATCAAAACATCATCCTCAATCCGGATACCGCCAATTGACATATATCCTTCAATTTTACTATAATTGAGGAAATCCTTGAATTTCCCCTCTCCTTTCCATTTATCTATCAATTCAGGAATAAAATAACAACCTGGCTCAACAGTAAATACATGACCGGGCTTATATGGTAAAGCAAATCGAAGAAAAGTTGTACCAAACTGGTTGCTTCTTTTTATATCATCGTTATATCCGACAAAATCTTCTCCCAGTGCTTCCATATCATGAACATCGAGCCCCATCATATGGCCAAGTCCATGAGGCATGAAAAGCGCATGTGCTCCTTCAGCAACGGCCTCATCGACATCCCCTTTCATCAGTCCCAGATTTTTCATTTCAGTTGTCAGAATTTTACATGCCATAAAATGAAGATCCCGATTTGATATACCGGGTTTGCTGGCTTTAATTGCTTCAGTATTTGCTTTAAGCACAATTTCATAAATCTCTTTTTGTTTTTCGCTGAATTTTCCGCCGACTGGTGTTGTGCGGGTTATATCAGATGCATAATGAAGGTTTGTTTCAGCACCTGCATCGGTAACCATCATCCTGCCTTTACTCAGGATATTACCATGCGAATGGTTATGAAGTGTCTGTCCGTTAATACTCAGTATCACCGGGAATGATACACCTCCGCCTTTAGCCAGGGCTATACCTTCAATGGTTCCGAAAATATCCTGTTCCCTTACACCCTGTTTGCACATTTTCATTGCAGTGACATGCATCTCATATGCAGTTTCCACTGCTTTTTCTATTTCATCAATTTCAACTTTTTCCTTTATTGACCTCATTGATATAACTGCCTTTATAAGATCAACTGAAGCAAGAGTTTTCATCTGGCACGGATTTTCTTTGAGAAGGGAACCGAGTGCCATCTTTGTTTCCCCCCTGTAAGGTGGCAGAAAATGGATCTTTCTTCTCTTCGAAAGTGCCCCTTTTATAACATCTTCAAGCTTTGTCATAGGAGCTGTATCTGAGATACCGCATTTCAATGCAAGTTCTTTTATTGCAGGCTGTGGACCCATCCATATGATATCATCCATATCACAGTCATTCCCAAAGATATAATCCTTGCCTGAATCGAGATCCATGACACCAGCCAGCCCCGGCATATCGAGTCCGAAATAATATAAAAAGTCACTGTCCTGCCTGAAATGGTAAGTGTTATCCGGATAATTCATCGGCGCTTCAGTATTACTGATAAAGAGCGCAATTCCATTTTTTAATTTTTTATGGAGTTCATCTCTCCTTTTTGTATATACTTCACTTTTAAACATATCAGAATATTTTAATGATTTGAAACTACTAAGTTAACACGATGTTCAGTATAAAGCAAAAGGACTATAATAAATAGTTTGAGGTGACCTGAAAGATGCAGTACAGGGGGTCAGTGGTTTCAGGTCACTTTAATGAACTTTGCTGAAGGATAATTCAATTAATTTTATCCCCGTTACCTTAACAGGTGACTGGTACAGAGTGCAAAAGAGAGATATGTGTATCAGATCTTATAAAATGTGGCAAGGGTATTGATACGATTAATATAATCATTCACCCTTGAGCCTTCCGGACGAATTTGTTCTTCTTTTTCAAATTGTTCCAGCAATTTTTTCTGTTCATTGTCTGAAAGTGCATTGTCTGCCATACGGAATAGAATGTTGTTTTCTTTTGCAATATGGCCGGAGAGCAGATTTGCATAGCCCAACATATTCTGATATATATGATCCAGAGCCGTCTCGTCTCCTTTTCTATATAATTCAAGGTTTTCGGCAATACCTTTTACAAAATTTCTACCCTGAATATGTTCGTAGAGCATTACGGCCACGGGTCCCTGATGGGGAGAGAATCCCTTGCTTTCAAGTGCCGGGAAAAAGATATTTTCCTCCTTGGCATGATGTAGTCCATCAGCAAAATTCCTTATTATATCTACTATGGATTCAATATCTCCGATATCAGGCTTTTCAGAATTGGTTACTGCCTTCATCACATCAATCAGTTTCAGAATATAAATGTGATCATTTTCAAGATTTTTTGTGGCATTTTTCATATCATTTATAAATTAATTGGCAATTTGTTTTGCTTTTTGGAATAATATATTATTCTCAAGATGAACATGTTTGTGTTGATCAACTTCAAACATCCTTGCCCCTCTTTCAGATTCGTGGTCTTCAGGCAGACTTACTACTTAAGAAACAATTATTGCTTTTGCTTTTTCCTATTATTATATCTTTTCTCATATAGTAATTTTTTATACGGCAAAGATATGAAATATTTATTAAAAGACTAAATGGTCTTTTGGTATTTTTTGATATATTTTATTAGTTTTGCAGAATTTACTTTTAAATTATTCATCAGAATGTTCAACAAAGAAACCGAATATGCCCTCAGGGGGCTGGTTTATATAAATTTACAAAACCTTGTAGCGAAAAGACCAGGTACTGCAGAAGTAGCAAAAGAAATTGAAGCACCTCATTTTTTTACTGCAAAAATTTTACAGAGGCTTGTAAGATCCGGGTTTCTAAGGTCAGTTAAAGGAAAAGGTGGTGGTTTTTATTTTGACCCGGACAAACCACTTATTCCCATAAAAGACATTATATCTTCAATTGAAGGTGACAGATCATTTTCGGGCTGCGGCTTCGGATTGAAGCAATGTGATTCGGATAACCCCTGCCCTCTTCATGAAAAATTTATGCCTATAAGAGAGGCCATAAATAAATTGATTACTGAGGAATCTGTTCAAAGCCTTGCTGAAAAAGTTTATAAAAAAGAACTTGGTTTAAATGAAATCCTGAAATAATGGATAAACAATATAAACTCCCTGCATTGGTATTCTTACTGACATTTATCCTGCTGGCTTTTGTCCAGGTAAAAATTGAGAACCCAATGATCCTTGCTGAACGTTTTGTCAAAGGCAGCGGTTGGTTGGAGATTTTTATTATATCATCCTATGGGGCATTCTTAGTAAATAAAATGAAGGATCCCCTTAATGTTCCTAAATGGAGAAAAATAACATGGACAACATTCTCATTAGTTTTCTTCAGCCAGCTTATTACAGGACTTTCAGGTGCTGATAAATTTCTGATGACAGGGAAACTTCATCTTCCTATACCGATGATGATACTGGCTGGACCAATTTACAGAGGTCAGCTGTCAGTAATGACCATTCTTTTCCTCAGTACAATTGTTCTGACAGGGCCTGCATGGTGCAGTCAGTTATGCTATTTCGGGGCTTTTGATAATCTTATCTCAGGTGGTAAAACTTCAAAAGAAATTCTCCGGCATAAGGTAGCTTTTAAATCATCAATTATGATAATTGTAATTTCAACAGCTATAATTCTCAGATGGATGAAAGTAAATATGTTTGCTTCCACCATGGTTGCCATTGCTTTTGGTATAGCAGGCATATTAATTATGATTCTGTTTTCCCGTAAAAAGGGGAAAATGGTTCATTGTGTGATGTATTGCCCCATCGGAACAATAGTAAATTTATTAAAACATGTCAATCCTTTCAGAATGTACATTGATCAGACCTGTACACTATGTATGAACTGTACTAAATTCTGCAAATATGATGCTTTGAATCTCAGGGATATAAAAAATTATAAACCATCACTTACCTGTACCCTTTGCGGTGACTGTCTCGCCGGATGTAGGCATAACTCTATAAAATATAAATTTTTCCGGATGAACCCGGAGCAGGCCAGGAATCTGTATCTCGTTCTTACAATTTCATTGCATGCAGCATGTCTTGCTCTGGCAAGGATATGATCGAAATCAGGACTTTCAATTTTTAAGCTTATTTCTCAAGGAACAAACTATTCCAGATTTGCATAAATTATAAATGTAAAAACAATCGCTTAAAAAATGCGAATAACTGGTACAATTAATAAATATTTAATATATTCGCACCTACTCATTTCATTTCTTTTAACAATTCGATCTTAAAATGCCGTACAGAAGATTACCCAACACTGATACTGCCAGAATAAAGGCAATGAAAACTGCCCTTGAAAAGGGTAAAGAGCTTCCTCCTCATAAACTGGCCTATTCATCGAAGACCATTGTCCGCCTTCAGAAATTTCTTCCTCAGTTTGACCATAACTTTCAACTGTACCGGCAGGCTTTGTATTCACAAAACAAAAAAAGCAAAGAGTACAATGAAGCTCTGAAGAAAGCAAGAATATATCTGACTCACTTCATCAGGGTAATGAACATGGCAATATTCAGGGGTGATCTGCCTGCAGAAACAAGGGCTTTTTATGGACTGGCCACTGATGCATCGACAGTTCCCTCATTTAATACAGAAAATGAGCTGATGAACTGGGGTAGAAGAATTATTGAAGGTGAAGAATTCAGGATAAAAAAAGGAGGAAGTCCGATAACTAATCCCACAATAGCTGTTGTAAAAGTCAGATTTGAAAACTTTCTTGAAGCCTGGAATAACCATAATGCTCTGGCAAAAAGGACATCAGATTACACCGAAAAGAATTGTAACTTACGAAAAGAAGCCGATGAAATAATTCTTCAGCTATGGAATGAAATTGAAACCAACCATAATGAACTCCCTGAAGAGATAAGAAAATCATTGAGTGAAGAATACGGACTGGTTTACTTTTACAGGAAAGGAGAACTTGAAAAAGCAGCTGCTGCAGAAACTCAGATTCAACATTCAATAAATCAATAAAAATGATACTCAGAAAATTATTTTCCACTCTCGTACTTTCGTTATTAATTAGTCAATTATTTGCACAAACATTGTCTTTTGTCAGGGAAATTAATGAAGGCTGGAAATTTCATGAAGTTGGTACAAATGTCTGGCATCCTGCTACTGTTCCGGGCTGCGTTCATACTGACCTGATGGCCAACAAAATTATACCCGATCCTTTTTACAGGGATAATGAATCAAAACTTCAATGGATAGACAAATATTCATGGGAATACGAAACCACATTTAATATCGATAAAGCCACACTTGACAGACAAAACATTGAATTATGTTTCAAGGGACTGGATACCTATGCGGAAATATACCTTAACAATCAGCATATACTTTCAACCGATAATATGTTTCGCGAATGGAATACCGACGTTAATAAAATACTTGTTGAAGGTGCAAATACGCTTAGGATATTATTTCATTCACCTGTTGCAATGGGACTTCTAAGCAGGGATAAATTTGACATTGATGCCCCGGTTGGTTACAACCTGGAATTTGTTACCAGTTCAGAATGGCCTTCAGTCGGCCCTTATATCCGGAAAGCAGCTTACATGTTTGGATGGGACTGGGGTCCTAAACTTACAACGAGCGGTATATGGAGACCAGTGTTTTTAAAAGCATGGGATAATGCAAGGATTACCGGATTACAAATAATCCAGGACACAATAACTGCAAAAAGAGCCTCTCTTTCAGCTGTTGTGACTATAGAAGCGGCCTCAGCTTTTAAGGGAGTTTTGAATCTTTCTTATACTCTTAATGGTAAAAGTGTCACGGTTAACCCCCGGGCTGAAAATTTCCAAAAGGGGTTGAATGAAATCAAAATAGATTTTTCTCTAAGTAATCCGGCTTTGTGGTGGCCAAATGGACTTGGTGATCATCCTCTTTACGAATTCACGGGGTCACTTTCGATGGGTCAAAATGAAATTGACAGATATCAGGCACATTCAGGTTTAAGAACAATTAAGCTCATTCAGAAACCGGAAAAAGACGGAGGAAATTCATTTTATTTCGAAGTAAACGGGATCCCTGTCTTTGCAAAAGGCTCTAATTATATCCCATCTGACATTTTTCCTTCAAGGGTTACCGATAAACATTATGAAGAACTTAATAAATGCGGCCGCCGAAGCTAATATTAACATGCTGCGGGTATGGGGCGGAGGCATTTATGAAAATGATATCTTTTATGATTTATGTGACAAGAATGGTATCATGATATGGCAGGATTTTGCTTTTGCAGCTCATAGTCCGGATTATCCTGAGTACCAGGAATCGATGCAGACAGGAATTTAAAGAAAATATCCATCGCCTGCGGAATCATCCCTGTATTGCTCTGTGGTGTGGAAACAATGAGATCGACCTGCTCTGGAATATTTTAATGAAAAAATATTTCGGGATGCCACTTTCAAATGAAGCAAGCATTTTGTCAGGCAATTCTTCCATTTCTTCCGGCTCCGGGCAAAGTTGATCCTAAAGTAACAGAAAGAGTTGAGAAAGCATACAATGATATTTTTTATAAAATGATTCCCGAAGCAATTGAAAAGTATGACTATAATTCCCATGATTACTGGCCGTCATCTCCAATGGGAGGATATAGGGAACCAATGACTTTCAGCAAACCGCAATCAGGTGATATGCATTATTATGTTGCCTATGTCAATAAACCATTCAGCAACATTCTTGAAACACAATCTCATTTTTTCAGTGAACATGGATTTCAGTCATGGCCTGACAAGAAAGTAGTATATCAGTTTACAACTCCTGAGGATCGCGATAAAAATTCACCTGTGATGAAGGCTCATAATAAAGCCATGGTTGGAAACAGTGTGTCTGGATAAATACATCAAAATGTATTACAAGTCCCCAAAGGATTTTGATTCCTATATATATCTTACACAGGTCTTACAGGATGCATGCATGAAACTTTCTCTTGAAACTCACAGGCGATGGATGCCTTATACGATGGGAAGTCTTTACTGGCAGCTTAATGATGTTTGGCCAGTGGCATCTTGGGCCAGCATGGATTTTCAAAATAATCCGAAAGGACTGTACTACATTGTAAAAAAAGCTTTCAGCCCAATAATAGTCGTGCCTTCAAATTTTAAAAATGACCTTCATGGTAAACATTGTTTCAGATCGAAGGGAAGCTTTCAGGGCAAAAATGAAAATGGAAATAATGGACTTCAGCGGTAAAGTGTTGTGGAACAAAACAGTGCCTGTAAGTATGGGAGCTAATACAAGTACAGCATTCTTTAAAACTACCACAAAAGAACTTGTCAATAATCTCGATACTACCAAGATTGTATTCAGTGTCAAATTGTTGCAGGGCAATAAATTGCTCGCATCGAACCTTTGCTACTTTTCTTCACCAAAGGATTTGAAATTGCCAATACCCACTATTAAAAAGGATATTATTTTAACAGATCAGGGATACACAATCACTCTGACTTCAGACAAGTTAGTTAAGGACCTGTACCTTGATACTGATGAAAAGGGTTGGTTCAGTGACAATTATTTTGATATGATTCCGGGCGAGAAGGTAACAGTCTCATTTAAAACAAAAGAAAAACAGAGAATTTCGGTGATAGGACTAAAACTACATTCGCTTACTGATTCTTATTAGAAATCCGAATGTATTGCCCTGTCGTGACAGGACACTACAAGTCGCGACAGAACACTATTTTTGTAAATCAAAATATTTCCCGGGAAATATTTTTATTCCTGAAATATAATAATATTACTACCCCGATTGCCACCGGCAAGGGAAGGTAGAGTGCCTGCTTCCATAAAGGAGCATCGGCATGTGTATTCAATATATCCACTCCCTGTATATATGCAAGAATAACAGGAAATGCATTATTTACTAAATGTGCAATTATGGGTAGCCATAGAGTGCCGCTCCATAAAAACAGATACCCAAAAACGAGCCCAAGTATAAACCTGGGAACAAATCCAAAAAACTGGAAATGGATGGCACTGAAAAAGAAAGAAGTTATCCATATAGCAAGATGACCTGACTTGAAAAGATCCGTCAAAATTTTTTGAATAACACCCCGGAATATCAATCTCCTCTCCAATTGCAGGTATTATAGCAATTGTCAGCAAGTTCAGCAGCATTACCCAAAATGTTTTTGAAACAACAAGCAGATCGATCATATTGTCAGCTTTATCTTCTTTTTCAACCATCCATTGTTCAACACCTGAAAGCCATTGCGGTAGATGTATTCCGGAGTTGATTTGTCCAGTAAAACTGGTTATGGGAAATATACAGAAGGCAAGTATTATGACAATAATAATTTCATTTGTCGCGGGTATCTGTATATTTGTCAGTTTAAGACGTCCGCTCTTTTCCATCAGATTAAGAATAATAATCCCGGGGATAATAAAGAGCGAAATGTCCTGAGAAATCACAACATATCTTAAGAACGGAAGGTTATAATCACCACCCTGGCTAGTAATGTTGTTAAGTAAAGTTGAAGCATCACCCCGGAAGATCAAAGTTCCTGCGAGAACAATAACTGACATTAAAATGATTCCACCACCCAGGATAATCACCAACGATGTAAACAATTGATAAACAGGCCTTTCCCCATACAATGTAAAATTGTTCCCGGTATTATCCATTTTATTAATTTTGCAGCACACAAATGTAAACAATTATATTGTTGAAGGAACATTTCAGGTAACGTTCCTTCGACAATATTTCATACTAACTTAATATAACGGCAATTTGAAAATTGGTGACATAATTCTGGGCGACAAGCCATTATTTCTGGCTCCGATGGAAGACATTACTGATCCTTCATTCAGAATGGTATGTAAAATGAATGGCGCTGATTTTATGTATACTGAATTCGTCTCTTCCGACGGACTAATTCGCGATGGTGAGAAGAGTGTCAGAAAGCTTGATATTTATGACTTTGAAAGACCTATAGGCATTCAGCTTTACGGACACATCATCGGATCGATGGTTGAGGCAGCTCTTATTGCAGAGGAAGCGGGACCTGAACTTATAGATATCAATTTTGGCTGCCCGGTAAGAAAAATTGCCAACCGGGGGGCCGGTGCAGGAATGCTTCTGAATATTCCGTTAATGATTCAAATGACTGAAGCCATTGTTAAAGCAGTGAAGCTGCCGGTTACTGTCAAAACCCGGCTCGGATGGGACGATGGCAGTAAAAATATTGTAGATATTTCAGAGCGTTTGCAGGATGCAGGTATTAATGGCACTGACAATTCATGGGAGAACCAGGGCACAGATGTATAAAGGAAATGCCGACTGGTCGCTTATAGGTGCAGTAAAAAATAACCCCAGGATGAAAATCCCAATAATAGGTAATGGTGATATTGACGGACCAGTAAGGGCAAAAGAGATGTTTGATAAATATGGAGTTGATGGTATAATGATCGGCCGTGCAACAGTCGGGAGGCCCTGGATTTTTAGAGATATCAGGCATTACCTTAATACAGCTGAACTTTTACCGGAACCCACAGTAAATGAAAAAGCCGATCTAGCCCTGTTTCATCTTGATAAATCAATGGAATACAAAGAAGGGAAAAGAGCCATATTTGAAATGCGCAGGCATCTTTCCAATTATTTTAAAGGATTACCTCATTTTAAAGAGATGCGTCTTAAGCTTCTCACAGCGGTTGAAGTTGAAGACATCAAAAGCAAAATCAACGATATCCGGGAAAAATGGGGCGACTTCAGAACGGATGACAGAACATCTGTCTATAATATTTGAAACAGGCTGGCTATAATTTAATGACCTCAATACGTTTAAACAACAAGGAAAATCCTCCCCATCTAAAAACTTTTTTCAGGATAACAATAAAAACAATGCCCGTAATAATAATGCAGCAAATTCAGTCCAGGGATGAATATTTAATTGTTCAAAAAGTGCATGCGTCTGCAATGCCGATGATGGATTGGTTACCAGTATGCAAAGGAAAATATTATTTGCAGTATGTGCTCCCATCGCTGCTTCAATGCCATCATCCATTATTGTAATAATACCAAAAATTATCCCAAAAGTAATATACTGTGGCATCATGGTAAAAAATCCAAATTCCTTTATTTCAGGATTGAATCCGTGCATCAGTCCGAAAAAGATTGAAGTCATTATCACAGGGAACCATCTGTTTTTAATTAATGCCGCAAACCCCTGCATAAGGTAACCTCTGAAAAGCACCTCTTCGAAAGCTGCCTGAAACGGAATGAATAGTACTGAAACAACCGAGAGCAAAATCAAAGAAGAGTTTTATTATTTAGTTTAAAATTCCCCGGATCAAGTTTCAGATAGAAAAACAAATAAATTGCTGAAAGAATCAGCCACACAGCTCCGGATATAAAAAACCGGTTCCATCTGATTTTATTTGTCCCGTTGATGGTCATTCTGATTGTCCTGTTATTCATAGGCTTTACGAGAAGAATAAATGCCAGTAATCCTGCAATGAATGGAAAAAGCATCAGAATGAAGCCAATATTGGGATTGAGACCGAGGATACTGAAATCATTAGGATTGGCTGCTATCTGTGAGAATACTGCAGGATTTGAGCCAGATTTTATATACATGGCTACCAATAATGGCACTGCTCCTATGGTGTTCGATACAATAAGAACAACTATAAACATTAAAATATATCTCCAGAAGCCATTTTTACCTTTAAAAGTTGATTCAAGATGGTTCATAGTAAAGATTTTAATTCTTTCAGAATTCAGAGCTTGTGCGTTTTCGGATAATCTATTGAATAATGAAGTCCCACGCTCTCATGACGGTTCTTTGCCATTTTTATTATTATATACCCGACATTTATCAGATTCCTCAATTCACATATCTTTTTGGAAATAAGAGATTTCTTATAAAGTCTTTCCGTTTCTTCATATAGGATATCAAGACGTACCATGGCTCTTTCAAGACGTATGTCGGATCTGACTATTCCGACATAATTGCTCATAATCATCTGAACCTCTTTGGAACTCTGAGTAATCAGTACCATCTCCTCAAGATGAGTCGTACCTTTATAATCCCATACAGGTATTTTCTCTTCATAGGTCAGGTCATTAATCCTGGCTCCGGAATGAATTGCTGCCCTGTGAGCATATACTGCAGCTTCAATGAGTGAGTTGGATGCGAGCCTGTTCGCTCCGTGCAATCCGGTAGAGGATGCTTCACCCAGAGCGTATAATTTGTCAATATTGCTTTGTCCGTTAATATCAACTTTAATTCCACCGCATGAATAATGGGCACAGGGAACTACCGGTATCATATCTCTTGTTATGTCAATACCCCTTTCAAGACAGTGCTCATATACATTAGGGAAATGGTCCTTTAGACCTTCCTTGTTCAAATGTGTACAATCGAGCCATACATGATCATCTCCCCATATTTTCATCTCATTATCAATTGCCCTGGCCACAATATCACGTGGAGCAAGTGATCCTCTGCTGTCGTACCTGTTCATGAATTTTTCTCCTGAAAGATTCTTCAAAACGGCACCATAGCCTCTTAATGCTTCTGTAATAAGGAAAGATGGTCTTTTTTCAGGATCGTACAATGATGTAGGGTGAAACTGGATAAACTCCATATTTTCAATCGTGCCTTTTGCCCTGTAAACCATGGCAACTCCATCGCCGGTAGCGATCTCAGGATTGGTCGTGGTCAGATATACATTTCCTATACCGCCTGTCGCCACAACAGTCACTTTTGAAAGAAATGTAATCACTTTCTGATTAATAAGGTCAGCAACATAAGCACCGAAACACTTTATATCGGGATAATTTCTTTTAACTTCATCCCCAGATGATGCTGTGTAAGCAGTTCAATCGCAAAATGATGTTCAAGGATTTCGATATTGGGTTCATTCCTTACACGTTCCATTAAAGTGTACTGAATGCTTTCTCCCGTTTTATCTTTATGATGAAGTATACGGTATTCGGTGTGTCCTCCTTCTTTTGCAAGATCGTAAGTGCCATCTTCCTTTTTATCAAATGAAACACCCAGATTAATGAGATCTTTAATCCGGGCAGGAGCTTCGTGAACCACCATTCTTACAACATCCTCATTGCAAATTCCTCCTCCGGCAATTAAGGTATCACTTATATGCTTTTCGAAATTATCGGGTTCACTGAATACGGCAGCTATTCCTCCCTGGGCAAAGCGGGTATTGGTATCTTCAAGGTTTGCCTTTGTTACGACAGTAACTTTACCGTACTTTGCCGCTTTCAAGAGCAAATGTAAGTCCCGCAATTCCTGAACCAATAACAAGAAAATCAGTTCTCTTTTTCATAACAACTAAATGCAAAACAGTGGGCAAAGATACAAATTAACACCCCAACTGCGCTCATATAAGTCGAAGTAAAAAATCAGGGTACTGAGTGTCAGTGTGATTGTATAACCCAAGATTTTAAATTACTTTTGTCTTCCGCTAAAATATAACAAACGATTATGGCTCAGGAAGATAATTTTAAAAAACTGGTTGCACATTGCAAAGAATACGGATATGTTTTCCCGTCAAGTGAAATATATGATGGTTTAAGTGCAGTATATGATTATGGTCAGTATGGAGTTGAACTGAAAAACAATATTAAGAAATACTGGTGGGACAGCATGGTACTGCTGAATGATAATATAGTGGGCCTCGATTCCGCAATTTTTATGCATCCGACTATCTGGAAAGCTTCAGGCCATGTTGATGCATTTAATGATCCTCTTATTGATAACAAAGATTCAAAAAAACGGTATCGGGCTGATGTCCTTATTGAAGAGCATCTTGCAAAGATAGAGGATAAGATTACCAAAGAAGTCGATAAAGCAAGGGAAAGGTTTGGGGAAGCTTTTGATGAAAAAAAGTTCAGGGAGACAAATCCGAGGGTTCTGGCGAATCAGTTGAAGATTGATGAACTGAATGCCCGATTTTCAAAAGCTCTTAATGAGACCAACCTGGCTGAACTGAAACAGATAATAATCGATAATGAAATAGTTTGTCCAATATCAGGTACCCGGAACTGGACAGATGTAAGGCAGTTTAACCTGATGTTTTCCACCGAGATGGGCTCAGGCTCAGAGGGTGCAAATAAAATTTATCTGCGTCCCGAAACAGCGCAGGGTATTTTCGTAAATTTTCTCAATGTTCAAAAGACAGGAAGGATGAAGATACCTTTTGGAATTGCACAGATAGGCAAAGCATTCCGGAATGAAATCGTTGCGAGACAGTTTATCTTCCGGATGAGGGAATTTGAACAGATGGAAATGCAGTTCTTTGTACAGCCCGGCAGTGAGCTTGAGTGGTTTAAAAAATGGAAAGAGACAAGAATGAAATGGCATCAGGCTCTCGGATTCGGTAGTGAGAATTATCGTTTCCACGACCATGTCAAGCTTGCTCATTACGCAAATGCTGCAACAGATATTGAGTATAAATTCCCATTCGGTTTCAAAGAGGTTGAAGGAATACATTCAAGGACTGACTATGACCTGAAACAGCACCAGGAATACAGCGGTAAAAAGTTGCAGTATTTCGACCCGGAAAAAGGTGAGTCATATATACCTTTTGTCATTGAAACCTCCATTGGTGTTGACAGAATGTTTCTGCAGGTTATATCTGCAGCGTACCAGGAGGAGGAATTGAAGAAAGAAGATGGCAGCACTGATATTCGCGTTGTTCTGAGACTACCTTCATTCCTTGCTCCCGTGAAGCTTGCAGTAATGCCTCTTGTGAAAAAAGACGGGCTTCCTGATATCGCTGAGAAAATTGTGCATGACCTTAAATTTGACTTCAATTGTCAGTACGACGATAAAGATTCAATTGGAAGAAGGTACAGACGGCAGGATGCTATCGGAACACCATATTGCATTACCATTGATCACCAGACTCTTGAAGACAATAGTGTCACCGTCAGATACAGAGATACAATGGTACAGGAAAGAGTTCAGATTGAACAGCTGATAGAAATCATTAAAGAAAAAGTATCCATACAGAGCTTGTTAAAAAAGCTTTAAAATGAATAAGGTTCTTATAGTCACTTATTACTGGCCCCCCAGCGGAGGAGCAGGAGTACAGCGATGGCTCAAATTTTCTAAATATCTTCCGGAATTTGGATGGGACCCGGTTAATCCTTACTGTTGATCCCAAGTATGCTGCTTACCCGGTTACTGACTTATTCCTTTAAACAGGATTTAAACTTATCCGTAAAAGTTTACTCTACCAGGGCAATAAATTATTTTGGAATTTATAAAAAGGATACATCAAAGATACCTTCGGCAGGTTTTGCAAATAGTGTTGATAATACATTTAAAGGAAAGGTCTTTCGATTTATAAGAGGCAATTTTTTCATTCCCGATCCCAGAAAAGGCTGGAATAAGTATGCTTTTAAACAAGCTTGCGTATTAATTGAAAAAGAGGGGATAAAAAATATAATTACAACAAGTCCGCCTCATTCAACACAGCTTATCGGATTGAAGATTAAAGAGAAATACCCTTCTGTTAACTGGATTGCAGATCTGCGGGATCCCTGGACAGATATTTATTATTACAAGCAGTTTTATCCTGGTTTTATTTCAAAATGGATCGACCTGAAGTACGAAAAAAATGTGCTGAAAAAAGCTGATAAAATTATAACTGTCGGTGCTTCTCTGAAAAATCTTTTTTCATTAAAGGTAAAAGGGATAGAAAACAAGACTGAAGTAATAACAAACGGATATGATGCAGATGATTTTGCAGGGATACCTTCAACCAGCCCTTCAATGTTTACAGTTACTTATGTCGGGACTCTTTCAGATGTTTATCCGGTGGAAGGTTTCCTGAATGCCCTTAATAGCTTTAAGGAAAAAGGTAATGAATTTGTTTTCAGGTTTATCGGTGCAGTATCTGAAAATCAGAAAGAACTGATCCGATCAAAAATCGCAAATTCAGAATCAGAGTTCATCTCATATGTTAACCATGCAACTGCTATAGAATATATGATGAAGACCTCCGTGCTTCTCCTGATTATCCCCGATCACAGTAGTAATAAAAGTATTCTTACCGGGAAACTTTTTGAATATATTGCTTCAGGGAAACCGATAATCTGCCTTGGTCCTGAGGATGGCGACGCTGCTGAAATTATACGAAATACAGGAAATGGACGAACATTCTCTTATTCAGATTCTGAAGAGATCTCTAAATATATATTGAGCATTGTTTCAGAGATATCTGTAACAGATGTTAAGTCAGCCAAAGCATTCAGCAGGCTGGAATTAACGCGAAAAATAATTCCATTGCTTTCGAACTGAAATTATTCGACACAAACAGAGTACTCATTCATGCTTTTTTCTTTTTACCTTTAACATGCATTTGACCAATTAAAGTTGCTTTATCTGAAGGATTTATGAAGATTGGAATTGTAGTCGACAATGAACTGAACAATGATATCCGGGTTCTCAGGGAAATAGGGATCCTTAAGGATCAGGGGTTTGAAATTTGTGTACTTTGTTTTGGCTTTTTAAAGAAATATAAAGATCCGATGGGCCTTGTTCCCATCACGAGGATAAATATATCGAGAAAACTCAAAGACATCTTATTCTTTCTATTTAATACAATTCCTGCATATGAATGGCTTTGGGCATCACGTATTAAAGAATTTATCCTTAAGAACAATATTGAATGCCTTCATGTCCATGATCTATATATGGCCAGGGCATCTTTTAAAGGAATTAAAAAAACAAAGAGAGAGATCCCATTGATACTCGATCTCCATGAGAATTACCCATTTACAATCAGAACCTACAACTGGACAAAAGGATTCATCAGGAGACATATTTCACGACCTGAAAAATGGAAAAGGAAAGAACGTGAATATTTAAGTTATGCGAACCGGATAATTGTTCTAAGCAATGATTTCAGAGATAACCTGTTAAATGAATATCCTGAGATGACAGAAGATACTTTTGTGATTCTGCCAAATGTCCCTGATCTTTCAAATGAAGGATATAAAAATAAAAAGATTGTGACGAATCCATTTAAGCAGGGATTCCCAATACTTTTTTACTATGGAGTGATCGCAGAAAGAAGGGGCATTTTTGATGCAATCAGGGTATTTATCGACCTGGTAAAAGAGGGCGCAAATATCAATTTCCTTTTAATCGGACCTGTTGACAAGAAAGATAAAGAACATTTCATGGAATTGATCTCGATGGATCTGTTGGTCAACCGTATACATTATATCCCATGGATTGAATCTAAAGATTTCCCGGCCTATCTTGACATATGTGACATTTGCATTGCCCCTTTTCATAAAAATCCCCAGCATGAATCAGGCGTTGCAAATAAAATATATGACTATATGCTTGGATCAAAACCTGTTATTGCTTCAAATTGCAAGCCACAACAAAATCTTATTGAAAAATATAATTGCGGGCTAATTTTTGAAAATATTTCTGAATTTCATGATGCAATTATGAAGCTTATTGAAAACAAGACCTTAAGAGAAAGAATGGGGAAAAACGGAATGGAAGCTATAATGAAGGATTACAACACAGAAATTGTAAAGGATGACCTGGTACATATGTACAGGAAACTTAACAGTGAAAAACCCTTATAATGAACATTTTGGTGCTCACACATTCTTATCCTGATTCTGTACAAAAATGGCGTGGCATTTTTGTTCAGGAACAGGTAAAAGCCTTAAGCTTAAAGCATGATATTATTCTAGTTTACTTTAAAGTTGATTATTCAAAATTTGCTCCCTTTTCAGATATCACATTTTTGGAAAAGCAAAATGGAAGGATAACAGAATATGAAGTTACGGTGAACAAATCCTTTCCTGTTATTACCCAAATAAAATTCTTATCAGATTCTTATCGTTTCATTAAAGATAAAATCCTGAGTAAAAATAAAATAGACATTATACACAGCCATTTGACATATCCCGGAGGATTCCTGGGAACTATTATCCAGGAAAAAAGAAAGATCCCAAATATCATTACAGAACATTCAAGAATAAAGCTTTATTTCAGAAGCTGGTTACATAAACAATGTGTAAGTTATGCTTTTCGTAAAACGACTTGTATAATCTCCGTCAGTAATGCATTAAAAGAGGAAATTATTCAATTTTGTCATCGCCCGGTTGTTGTAATACATAATATTGTTGATATCAGCAAATTCAACCTGTCAAAAACGGAACCCGGAGCAATCCTGAATATAGGCTTCCTGGGAGGGCTGAACAATAATAATAAAGGACTGGATCTGTTATTAAAATCGATTTCTCTTCTTGAAAAAAAAGATTTCACATTGCACATTGGCGGAAATGGTATTTTACTCGAAAGTTTCAAAAATGTGGCCAGGGAATTTGATATTTATAATAAATGCAAATTTTATGGTGAGATATCACGAAATGAAATTGCGGATTTTTATGAAAAACTCGATCTTTTTGTCCTGCCCAGCCGGTATGAAACCTTCGGGATAGTGCTTATTGAAGCTATGGCCTGCGGGATACCTGTTATTGCGACTAAATGCGGTGGTCCCCAGGAGATTGTTACTCCTTCAACAGGAATGTTGATTCAAAAAGACAATATTGAAGAATTGAAAAATGCGATAATAAATATGTCAGAAAATCTGGCCCTGTATAATAAGGAAGCTATCAGAAATTATGCAAATGAAAATTTCGGGCAGGAGGTTTTTGTCAAACGGATATCTATTCTGTACCAGGAAATTTTAACAAAAAAATTAAATGAGTAAAAAAGAGACCTTTTCAAAAGATGTCATGCATCTGTACACAGAAAGTTATTTTATGGAAAATGCCACAGGGCATGATGAATTCAGGAACTTTGAAGGGAAATTCGATCAGCTGATCGATAAGTTCAGGATGGCAATCGGCTATCTTGATCTGACAAAGTCGGCAAGTTTGCTTGATATAGGATGCGGCAGAGGCGAACTGGTAATATACCATGCCTTAAACGGAGGAAAAGCAACCGGAGTAGACTTTTCAGAAGAGGCTATAAAACTTGCCGAAACAAAAGCGGGGGAGTTAAAAGCGGGATGCAAATTTCTGATCAGTTCTTTTGAGAAAATAGATGAGGAGATCAAATTTGACAGGATTGTCTCTCTCGATTTTATTGAGCATATTGCAGTCGACGAGGGAAAAATCTTTTTTAAAAAATGTTATGACCTGTTAAATCCGGGCGGGCGCCTGCTTGTATATACTTTCCCGAATACAATCCGAAGAAGAATCGGCTATAAATTAATAAGGGCTCTCAGCGTGGTAAAAGGCAAACCTATGCCAAAGAAAGAACCTGATACAATCTCTGACCATTATAAACAATACCATCTGAATGAGCAAAGTTATTTCAGTCTTAAATACAGTGCCAGGGAGGCAGGTTTCGCTAAAGTCAGAGTACACTATATTGACGATAGCATAAAAGATTCATTTTTAAAGAAACTACTGATACATACTCCTTTAAGACATCTTTTTCTTAAAGGACTTACCTTGATAGCCGACAAGTAATAAGTTAACCGTTATCCTGTTAAATTCTAAATACTATCTTAGCATCCTTAAAATGTTTATAGCGAATCAGATGTTGTTAAATCAGGTTGTGAAATTATATCATGTTAAAGTCAATTAAAACATCATTTAAAGACACAATCATCTATGGCCTTGGCAACGTGGCGGTCAAGATCGTAGGGCTAATTCTTATTCCTCTTTATACTGATCCGAAGTTTTTTACAACCGATCAGTTTGGGGTTCTTGGCATTCTTGAGATTTCAGCGCTGGTCTTAACCTCAATGCTGGCTTCAGGCCTGCCTCAAAGTCTTACACGATGGTTCTGGGATAAAGATTATAAAGATAATCAGAAAGGCATTTTCTTCATGTCATTCTCAACGCAGGTCATCGTTTCTCTGATTTTTTGTCTGGTCCTGAATTCCATTATCAGGCTTTTTATCTGTAATTATATTCTCAAAAACTGACTGGTCAAGGGTAATTACTTTCGTCATTCTTGCATCAGCTATTCAGTCAATAAAT
>CAVVGP010000087.1:0-21842 GCA_963747625.1 uncultured Bacteroidales bacterium
AAAAAAGACACTACCGACCTGACAAGGTTGAATCAACTCCTGGTAAGTATGGTGGAAAAAATCGCGTTCGAGCTGAGAAAGAGGAAAAACTCACTTCATGCGTCACTGTAAAGATAAGATATTCAAACTTCGATACCCATACACTTCAGAAACGGGTACCATATACGTCATTTGACCATGTCCTTGCCGATATCACCAAAGAACTTTTTGCCAGGCTCTACCAGAGACGCATGCTTATAAGACTCATCGGCGTAAGATTCAGTCATATGGTGAGGGGGGGTTCAGCAGCTTGACATGTTTGACGATACTCCTGAAAAGGTCAGCCTTTATATGGCAATGGACAGGATAAGGAAGCGTTTCGGGCGAAATGCGGTGAGGAGAGCTTCAGGAGTAATGACGGTAACCGAAAGAGAGGAAAAGGCCCTAAAACAGCTCGAAAATGCCCTAAAAGAACAAAATATGATGGAGGAAAGACTCCGGCACGGGTATGGCACTAGGAAGGCGCAGAGGCATAACCGCAAAGGTGCAAAGGATTTATATTAATACTCATTTACCGGTACCGGGGCACTTGGGCACAGAGCCAAAAAATGAGCAAGCGGAACAAGCAACTATGTATCATTAATTGTCACTCATATTACAGTCTCCGCTACGGAACCATGTCCGTTGAACAGCTTGTACAGAAAGCACTGTCTTCCGGGACAGATACTATTGTTCTCACTGATATCAACAACTCAACAGGAATTCCTGAATTTGCAGGCGAATGCGCAAAAAACAATATCAGACCTGTTGCAGGTATGGAATTCAGAAATGAGAATGAACTTCTCTATATAGGCATTGCTCGTAATAACAAAGGATTGCAGGAGCTGAACGAATTTCTCTCGGATCTGAATTTCAACAAGTCATCAATCCCTTTCCTGCACCTCAATTCTCCGAATCGTATATAATATATTCCATTAAAAAAATCCCTTCCCGTAAACTATTTGATAATGAACGCATAGGAATAAAGCCACACGAGCTGAACAGCCTGCTGACACTTACCCTGTCATTAAACAGGAACTCAATGGTCCTTCTTCAACCGGTCACTTTTGCTGAGACGGATGACATTTTTATTCACAAGAGCCTCAGGGCTGTGGATAACAATTGTCCTAAGTCATCTGCAGCCATGGCAATGTGCCGGAGAAGATGAGTTTTTCAGAGATCCGGCCGAATCTGAAAAAATCCGGAACGAGTACCCATGGCTGATAAATAATACAAAAAAACTCCTGGATGACTGTTCCTTACAGTTTGACCGTGACAGCCTGAAAAACAAAAAGATCTATTCCGCCAGCAGATATGATGACAAGCTCCTTCTAGAAAAACTTGCATGGGACGGAATGATATACCAGATATGGCCGGCAGAATAATGAAGCAAAAAAAAGGGTAAAGCATGAACTTGAGATAATCGACAGGCTTGGGTTCTCTGCTTACTTTCTGATAACCTGGGATATTGTAAGATATTCGATGGCACGGGGCTTTTATCATGTAGGCCGTGGAAGCGGCGCAAATTCAGTTGTAGCTTATTGCCTGAAAATCACCAATGTTGACCCCATTGATCTGAACCTTTACTTTCGAGAGATTCATAAATCCTAAACGCAGCAGTCCTCCCGACTTCGATATCGACTATTCGTGGAAGGAACGTGATGAGGTCATCGATTATATCTTCAAGAGATATGGCTTCAGACATACTGCACTTCTTGGCACTATGAGTACTTTCAGAGGAAAATCGATTGTTCGTGAGCTTGGGAAAGTACATGGTCTGCCAAAAGAAGAGATAGATTCTCTGATTGATAATCCTTCAGCTGAGACAAACCGCAATGAAATTACCAATATTATTTTTTCAACAGGACTGAAGATAGCTGACTTTCCAAATATGCGCAGCATCCATGCCGGAGGCATACTCATCTCTGAAGAGCCAATTACGTGCTACACAGCTCTCGATATGCCTCCAAAAGGTTTTCCGACCACCCAGTGGGATATGTACACGGCCGAAGAAATTGGCTTCGAGAAACTCGATATTCTTAGCCAGAGGGGAATAGGCCATATCCGCGAAAGTGCAGAAATAATTCTTCGCAACAGGGGTATTGATGTTGATGTTCATGCAGTTCAGAAATTTAAAAATGATGAAAAAGTAAAAGAGTATCTGAAAATTGGGGAAACAAAAGGATGCTTTTATATTGAAAGTCCTGCAATGCGCGGACTTCTGAAAAAGCTTAGCTGCGACAACTACACAACTCTTGTGGCTGCCAGTTCTGTTATACGACCTGGTGTCGCACGTTCGGGTATGATGAAAGAGTATATTTACAGGTTCCATAATCCCGGGAAATTCGAATATATCCATCCGGTTATGAAAGAACAGCTTGAAGAGACATTCGGAGTGATGGTCTACCAGGAAGATGTGCTGAAGGTCTGCCATCATTTTGCAGGATTGGATCTTGCTGATGCCGATACCCTGCGCCGCGCAATGAGTGGCAAATACCGGTCAAAGCAGGAGATGCAACGGATAATCGAGAAGTTTTTCACGAACTGCCGCGAAAAAGGTTACAGCGATGAGATCACAAAAGAGGTATGGAGACAGATAGAATCTTTTGCCGGCTATTCATTCTCAAAAGCCCATTCTGCATCATATGCTGTTGAAAGTTTCCAGAGTCTTTATCTTAAAGCACATTTTCCGCTTGAATTCATGGTAGCCGTAATAAATAACTTCGGAGGTTTTTACAGGACATGGGTCTATGTGCATGAAGCAAGAAGGTTCGGGGCCACTATACAGCTGCCATGCGTGAATAAAAGCAACTATAAGACAACAATATATGGCACAGATGATATACATAGGCTTCATCCATATAATGAGCCTTGAGTACCAACTAGCACAATCAATTGAGGAGATACGCAATGCTGAAGGACCATTTTCCGACCTGAACGATTTTGTTACCAGGGTAAATCCCGGCCTCGAGCAGGTAATCCTTCTTATAAAAGCAGGGGCATTCAGATTTACAGGAAAAAAGAAGGCTGTGCTTTTATGGGAAGCTCATATGATGATAAATAAAAACAAACCTGATAATATTCGTCCGCTATTCTCCTCTCCCGTCCGTGATTTTTCACTTCCAGATCTTGTCCAGGGAAAGATCGAAGATGTATATGATGAAATAGAACTCTTCGGTTTCCCTGTTACAATGAGCTGGTTCGATATGCTTGAAACATCTTTCCGAGGAGAAGTGAGTGCGCGCAGGATGAGTGAATATACAGGGAAGAAAATCAGGATGGTCGGACACCTGGTTACTGTAAAGTATATTAAGACAATAAAAAATGACTGGATGAATTTCGGATGCTTTATTGATTCTGAAGGTAATTTCTTCGATACAACTCATTTCGCACAATCCTTGAAATACTGGCCTTTTAAAGGAAGCGGCACATATCTGATCATGGGAAAGGTAGTTGAGGAATTCGGTTTTCCTTCACTTGAAGTTGAGAAGATGGCTAAACTGCCTGTAAAGCCGGATCAGAGATACTGATTGCAAAGAGCACAGTTCCCAGGGCAAAATAACTTATACTCTGAGCCCTGAGCTCTGAGCCCTCTGCTTTTTCAATTATCATACCGTGTCACTTTCAGTATTTCTTTTATTCCTTGTATCTTTCTCATAATTCCATGAAGAACATCACTATTAGGAACTATTATATTCAGTATTCCTTCAAATAAACCATCAGTCATATTATAATTGAAACTCCTGACAACTGCCTTGTGGTCGGCAATTACATCCGCAATTTTATTTACCATTCCGATATTTTCAATTCCTGTTATTTTGACTGAAGCCAGGAATGAAGGACTGCTCTTTGACTTCGACCACCGTGCAGCTATTACCCTGTAAGGATACCTTGCCATCATATTATGTGCATTCGGGCAGCTTGTCCTGTGAATCTTTATTCCTTCGGAGATCGTAACAAAACCAAAAACACTATCGCCGAATACCGGGTTGCAGCATTTGGACAATTTATAATCAAGTCCCTCAACCCTGTCTTCAATGATCAGCCAATCAGAAATTTGAGAATCAATTTGCTCTTTGGTATCTTTCTCAGGCAATATTAAAGCAGGAGGATTTTCACTGACAGATTCCTCTTTTAATAATTCTTCTTTAATCTGAAGAAGTTCTATCTTTTCAGTCGCAATAAGATAATAAAGATCCTGAGCCGTCTTCAGATTGTAGGCGTTGAGAAGTTTTTGTACCAGAGTATCGCCATAAACAATCTTCCAGTTTTTCATCCGTCTCATCAGGATTTCTTTCCCTTCGGCAGCTGCTTTTGTTTTCTCTTCATTAAGAACCTGCTTGATCTTTGTCTTCGCTTTTGTTGTCACCACAAATGATAACCAATCCTGCTTAGGCTTCTGGTTTTTTGATCGAATGACAGAAACGTGATCTCCATTCTGCAAAACATACCTGATTGTCACATTCTTCCCATTGACTTTGCCTCCCACGCATGAGGCTCCGACAGCAGTATGTATATCGAATGCAAAATCCAGAACCGTTGCTCCGGCAGGTAATTGCCTGAGATCGCCTTTGGGAGTAAATACAAAAATTTCATCAGTATATAGACCCGACCGGACCTGATCAAGAAAAGCATTTTCCTCTTTTTCAGAAGATTCCAGAATTTCACGCATTTTTGACAACCAAGAATCAAGTCCTCCTTCTCCTTTTATTCCCTTATATTTAAAATGAGCTGCCAGTCCCTTTTCAGCAATCTCATCCATCCTTGTGGACGTAATCTGTACTTCAACCCATTTCCCTCGCGGCCCCACAACAGTTGTATGAAGAGATTCATATCCGTTTGATTTTGGTACTGATATCCAGTCACGAAGCCTGCTTGGATTCGGCTGATATAGGTCGGTTACTACAGAATAAGCTCTCCAGCAATCAGATTTTTCGTTTTCACCATGACTATCAAGAATAATTCTGACAGCAAAAAGATCATACACCTCTTCAAATTCAACTCCCTGCTTTTTCATTTTTAGCATTATGGAATGTATTGATTTAGTGCGACTTTTGATAGTGAATCTAAAGCCTTGCTTTTCAAGTTTTTCTTTCAGCGGAATCGAGAAATCCCGTATCAGTTTATTCCTTGAAGCAGTCGTTTGCTTCAGACGGCAATCGATATAATGAGTATTGTTCAGGTTCAAGGTACTTTACAGCAAGATCCTCCATTTCCGACTTGATATTATAAAAACCCAGTCTGTGTGCCAGAGGTGCGTAAAGGAAATATGTCTCAGATGCAAGCGGTATTCTATCCTTCTCCGGAGCATTATCAAGATTGCGCATGTATTCAAGCCTTTCAATTAGTTTGATAAGTATTACTCTGACATCATCTGCAAGGCTCAGGAGCAGTTTGCGGAAATTCTCTGCCTGATAAGAAGATTGCATGGAATCGATGCTTGTAATACGCGCAAAGCCATCTAGTATTTCAACGACTTTTTTACCAAATACTTTTTCCAGTTCTTTTGAATTGATACTCAGATTATTATATGAATCATGCAAGAAGGCAGTCACTATTGAGGTGAGCCCCAGGCCCATCTCTCCTGCAATAATCCTGGCAACAGAAAGTGCGTGCAGGATCTCAGGTTCCCCTGTCAGTATTATTTTATCACCACACGACTCGATTGCCAGGTTCAAAGCTTTTCTAATAACCGGATTATCTTCCGGAGGAACAGAACTTTTTGCCGCCAGAAGCAATGCCCGGTAACCATTGTTTATTTTCTGTGTATCAGCATTCATCAACTAATTTGAATTTAGTATTATCCTATTAACCAAGAAAACCCATAAATAGTTCTGTGTCTGAAAAAAAATCCCCGGAACTGACTGAGAACCGGGGATTTCAGAAATGATTTTTTCTTATCTAAAGGATATCCCCAACCCTGTTGATAAAACACTGTATTGAGCCCAGGTATAATCAACATGAAAAGTAACTACAGCAAATTTCAGTCTTAATCCGACATTTGTTCTTAAACCTGAAAAATTCTTTATATCAATGTTAGGAAAGTCCTTCAGAACACCAGCATCCTCATAAACATAATCTGTTGTGGAAATTTTGGTATCAATTGTAGGTAAAGGAAAATTCCCAGTCATTTTGATTAATGTAGTTGTTCTTGCGTACCCAAGCCCTCCATAAAATGATATCACCGGTAAGTTAAATGAAGCAATCACAGAAGCATTCCATGCTTCAACAACCATTGATAAATTCTGATTATCAAAAGAACCGGTCGGATACTTTGATGAGTAATTTTGAGGTTTAGACAGATCAGGCTGCAAATTCAATGGCAAATCTCCCTTTAATTTCGTATAACCTCCAAATAATGAAACATCGAATGGTAACAACTTTGCTCCAGGAATATACTGCATTATGCTGTGAAGAAGCCCAATACCCCAAGAAGAAAAATCTCCTTTACTTATCGGAATTTTGGGAATGTACCTTATCTTTAATTCTGTTCCTCCGGAGACTCCAATACCAACCTGCAAAGTAGGAACAGGCATTAAATCCCAGTTTATTCCCGGAGGTGTGTTAAAAGTGACAGGCGCAATACCTCCTACAGTTGGTCCTGTGAGCAATGGCCCATCTTTTTTTGGACCTGCAGCAGTTGGAGCCATACCTGAGCCTGTAAAAGATGAAAGATCTATTTTTGATACATCAAATGTTTTATCTGAGCTTGGGACAAATCCTATATTTGCTCCAATGGTGATATCAAAGCCACCTAATTTATGAGGTTTTGCTGTATTATACCAGCTTCCGTTAACACCTGCACCAAAAGCATTAGCCCATGGGGTTATGTAAGCCTGAGCAAGTTTAGTACCATCAATCGGACCTGCCCGTAAAAAATCAACATTATTGATTTGAGAGGATGTTACTGATGATAGAATGAAAAAAGCACTCATAATTACAGAAAGTCGTTTTGCAGATGATCTTTTCATAGAAACAAGTTTGAATCTTAGTTAGTACTAGTTACAAAGAAAAAAAGTAAGAAAGATCTAGATTGCATTTAAGTATTTCAAATATATGACAACAAATTCATTTTTATGGTTGCTTTATTAAAATTAATTATCTATGATTTTTTCAATTTCAAATTTCCAGCCTCCCTTATCCTTTTTTAACAAGTACAAGATCTGTTTTGTTCCGCCAGTCGGGTTAGCATTAGTATCATTTTTATTGTACTTTGGAAAACTTCGCACAAGTTTATTAGATATTATGCCAAATTTATCATGTCCCATATAACCTTTCGAAGCTTCTTTGTCATCCGTCAGTTGTGGCATAATAATATAACTCATAGAATTACAGCTATCAACTTTGTAACCAATAACATTTCCATAACTGCCACTGCCTTCAGAATTTGTATATACCAGGACTTCCGGAAAACCATCCGCATTCAAGTCTCCAACTTCAGCATCAGTTACAGTACCATCAATTTCATAATGTACGATTCGACTATTCTCCTGCAATCCGCTTGTTTGTATTATCAGGTCGTGGTATTTTACAAAAATCTTGAATTGAAAGCCATTTATTGAAAAGTCCTTTTCGTAAGTCATTTTATCAATCTGGTTTATTACTGAGTCACTATCCAGCTTTAATGGAATGAACTCAAACTTGGCGAGAGGTGCGAGTCCTTCATCTTCCAGGTAAAGTGTATCCACAATTAATGTGTATTTAACTGATTTTGGCAGTGCTTCCAGAAATTGATCCTCAGTTGTCATATCTGCACACATCATAAGTGTGGTATTAATTTTCGAGAACTTAATTCTGTTCTCTTCCTTTAGATCATATTTCCCCGCTAAAAGAATTACATCCGCCATTGCCTGAAAAAGATTTATCTTTTCCTGAAAAAATTATGTGAGGCTCAAGGTTATAATTTTTGCCAGATAATACTTTTTGTCTGTTTAACTCAGTCAGCTTCCAGTATTTATCAAGAATAGTATTCTCTTGTAATCGGTTTTGTTCAGTTAAATATGACTGATATTTTTTTTGCCAGTTATGTAAGAAGCGGTGGATACTCCTTCTATGTTAACTGACATATTATCATTGTGATAACTTTTACAGACAATGGTATTTAAAATTATTAGTAATGTAAGAAGCAGTTTATTTTTCATAATAATTATTTTTCCCCCCGTGCAGCAGTTAAAAATATTTATTGTTTACCGAAAAATTAGGTACTTCACAATTAATTGGAAAGAATGCTACGTAACAATTTGTCAATGTATAGTTTTATGGTCATTGACTGGATTTGAATTAAAATCCGATCCTGCTGATTTAAGCAAATGTAACAGATCAAAGTGTTGCGTACTTACTAATTCCTGACAAATATAAAAAAATGGTTAATACATTTCAGGATGTGTATCCGTAAATAAAGGAGATAACATAAACGTACTAATCACGAAATCGGATGCACATGATAAAACTAATAGTCAGAAGTGCATATGAAACATTTCTTTTCATACTAATCGCTGCGTTGTTTCTCTTGAAAACCTGTTTTATGAATAAGGAGTCAATAGTCAGGACTAAAGGTCTCTGAGATATTGTCAAGCTTAGTTTTTAGATGCTTTGCCGTTTAGAGTTATAATCACGATTCAGGAAATCATTTCTTTATTTACTGACAACTGATAACGGTTATGTAACGTTACGGATGTCTCGTATTAGTACTAAAGTACTATATACATCGGTAGTTTCAAGAACTACTTTTGAATGCAGATAATCAGATTAGATATTACACATGAAATTAAAAGCATTTTCAGATTTATTATCAATTAATACTTAAACTATGAGAACACAAAAAACACTGTTGTTGACACTTCTAGTATTAGCCTTGCTAATAGTGTGTGCTGGTCAGGCTAAAGCTCAGAGAATTGAGTTAAGTCCTTTAATCGGGTATGAAACAGGGGCTTATACCAATGTTACGGGAGGACAACTCCATGCTATCGGAGGAATGGATTTCGGAGGATCAATGGATATAAACCTTAGAGGTGGACGCTATGCTGAATTATCCTTTACTCAGCTCTACTCTTCATTGAATTATGAAGTAGGACCGACAACCAACAAGTTATCAGATCTTATAATTGACTACTACTCAGCTGGCATATTGCAGGAATTAAAACCAGGTGCAAAAGTTACTCCTTATGGCCTGTTTACTTTAGGGGTTGTTAATTATAATCCTTCTTCAAATAAATACAGAAACGAAAATAAGATGCACGTCAGCCTTGCCGGCGGTATTAAAATAAACGCTTCAGATAAAGTCGCCTTAAGACTACAGGCCCGTCTGTTACTTCCAATTTATTACAACGGCGGTTATATTTTTGCAGGTTCGGGTGGTGCCGGATATGGGGTATCAGGTGGTTTCACAGGGGTTCAAGGTGATTTTACGGCACAGTTGGTATTTAAACTTGGAAAATAATTTTAAGATTCAATACTCAGGGAATTCCAGTGTCGAATTAGGATGCAAATGCTTTCTCCATTCAAATTGATGAAGTACATTTTAATAGGGCCCTTTTAATTCTTATGTTCATGAAAAAAAAATTTAAGAATACCTTTCTATTTTTAATAACTCTGTCTTTTCTGAGCTCTGTTTTATCAGGCCAGCAAGCTAAAGATTCAATCCAGCAAGCTAAAGATTCAATAAAAAGCTTTAAAAATACTGTACGATTCAACATAACAAATCCTCTTATATTCGGGAATAAATACAGTGTATTTGGTTATGAGAGGGTAGTGAATAGAAGTCAATCCTTTTCAATTGATATTGGAAGGTTTTCTATGCCTAAATTCGTTAACATTAATACAGACTCAATTAATGTAGGACATAATTATAGAGATAAAGGATTCACAATTGCTGCTGATTACAGGTTTTATCTCAGGAAGGAAAATAAATACAATTCTCCAAGGGGCATTTATATTGGCCCCTATTATTCATTTATATATTTTGACAGAAATAATACCTGGTCGATGAACACTTCTAATTTTGCAGGAAATGTCAACACTGATCTCAGGATGAATCTTAATCTGATCGGTGCCCAGTTAGGTTACCAGTTTGTAATAAAGAAGAGAATTGCCCTCGACCTGATTCTAATGGGACCCGGCCTGTGGTTCTACGATATAAAGGCCTCACTTAAAACAACTCTCAATGCAGAGGATGAAGCTGCTCTTTTCCAAAAATTAAATGAAATAATTGCATCCAAGCTTCCGGGACATGAAATCTTGATCCGTCCGGGTGATATTAAGGCAAGTGGCACATCAAGGTCTGCCTTCCCCGGGTTCCGTTATATGGCCCATTTGGGATTCAGATTTTAAGCCAGGTATTGTTAAAATACATAAACATTATATTCAGTTTTAGAAATTTAGTTTTCAAAGAATCAAATTGTTAATAAAAACCAAATAAAAATCAAAATGAAAAAGATTACATTAATTTTTGCCGCATTGATTTTTGCAGGGATTGCCAATGCACAGAACAAAGAAGAGGTTGATTACATTCAGAAAATCTTTGGGATGGAAAAAAAGGCTATGGTTGCTGACTTTTTAAAAGTTGATCAGTCTAAGCAGGCAGCTTTCTGGAAAGTTTATGATGAATATGAAGCTGCCCGTAAAGATCTCGGGAAAAAAAGAATAGATCTGCTTGTCAAATACGTAAATAACTATGAAAGTATGTCGCCGGAGACTGCCGAGCTGTATTTGAAGGACGTAATTGAACAATCTGAAGCTACTGATGAATTGATTGCTGATTATTCTGTTAAGGTAAAGAAAGTCACCGACCCGGTTACAGCACTTAAGTTTTATCATATTGAAAATTACATTCTTACATCAATCAGAAATTATATTTATGGTGAGATTCCTTTTGTACAAGCAAGAAAATGATACCAATGAATAAAATAAATAGATTACTGATAATATCCAGGAGGAGTCTCCTGGGTATTATTATTTTATTAATTTTTGCTCCCTTTGTACGTGGAGCTGACGTATGTGATATGGCCAAAAATTATTAAAAGCCCCAACGGAGAACTGACAATTTATCAGCCTCAGCCGGAATCTGTTAAAGGTACATTTCTTTCCGCCAGAGCTGCTGTTTCAGTTAAGCTTAAGGATTCAAAAAGACCTGTTTTTGGTGCAATCTGGATCACAACCACCCTGGTAGTTGATCGTGATACCCGAATGGCAACATTATCAGATATCAAAATACCGACTATTCGTTTCTCTGATGATATTGACTCAGCAGCAGTTATCAAACTCAGGAAGCTGATTGAAGAAGAGATTCCAAAATGGAATTATGAAGTTTCAGTTGATGATATTATTGCCACTCTTGAATCTTCAGATATTACTGCAATAGATCAGTTTAATAATGATCCACCGGAAATAATTATTGCAAAAAAACCTACGATCCTTGTTCTGATAGATGGCGATCCGATTATGAAGGATCTGGAAGGCTATGACTACAAGCGCGTCCAGAATTCAGCTTTCTTTATCATAAATGATCCCAAGACAAAACAATATTATTTGTACGGAAATAAAATTTGGTATTCTGCATCCGATTTAAAGAAAAGCTGGGCTCAGGTGAAAAATCCTTCATCGAACCTTTTAAAACTGCAGGGTGAAATCGAAAAAGCGCAAACGGAACAAGACGCAGATCAACCGGTTACTGAAACCAAGACTGCCACTGTTGTTCCTTCTGTCATTATAAGAACTACTCCTGCTGAATTGATTGTCACTACAGGTGAGCCTGAATTTGTACCTATCCTAGGCACCAATCTTTTATATGTTAAAAACAGTGAAAATGACATTTTCATGGACATTAAAAGCCAGTCATATTTTATTTTAATATCTGGCAGGTGGTATTCTTCGAAAGTTATGGAAGGACCATGGTCATATGTTGTAATGGATAATCTTCCGGATGACTTTGCGAGGATCCCTGAAGGATCTGAAAAAGATAATGTTCTTTCCAGCGTTCCTGGAACGCAGGCTTCACGCGAAGCAATACTTGATAGCCAGATTCCCCAAACTGCCGAGGTAGAGCGGAAAACTGCAACTGTTACAGTGGAATATGACGGGGAACCAAGATTCGAAAAAGTTGATGGAACTTCAATGCTATATGCAGTCAATTCACCGCAAACTGTATTGAAAATGTCAAACAAATATTTCTGTGTCGACAATGGGATTTGGTTTCAAGCCTCAGGCCCGGAAGGACCATGGACGGCATCTGAAACAAGACCGGATGAAGTTGAAAACATTGAACCAAGCAGCCCTGTTTATAATGTTAAGTACGTATATATATACGATGTAACTCCTGATATAATCTATACGGGATATACTCCCGGTTATTACGGGTGTTATGTGTATGGTCCTACTGTCATTTATGGCACAGGGTTTTATTACCATCCCTGGTATGGTGCCTATTACTATCCAAGACCGGTTACATACGGATTCAGTATGCACTATAATCCCTATACCGGATGGGGAATGAGTGTGGGCGTTTCATACGCAGGTTTTATTTACATAAGTCATAGACATGGTTATTATGGCGGTTATTGGGGCCCTCCTGCCTACAGGCCACCTTATCACCACTATCCCCCTGATGGCGGCGGATATTATGGACATGCGGCCAGACCAGTTCATTACAATAATGTTAATTTACATAATAATATTTACGCAAACAACCGGAATGTTGTTAAGACCAGCAATGTGAGACCTTCAACCGGAAATGCAGGAAGCAGAAATAATATGCCTTCATCTGGAGGCAAAAACAATGTGTTTACTGACAAGAGCGGGCAAGTGTACGAGAAAACAAACAATGGCTGGCAATCCAGACAGGGAAATGACTGGAAATCAATAGATAATAAATCATATACCGGAACATCGACCCGTCCAACAGGAGGTAATGCCGCAAAACCTTCAACGGGAGTATCAAACAAACCTTCAACCGGAAGCACGGCCAGACCATCGACCGGAGCAGCATCAATGCCATCGTTTGACAAAAGTGCCATGGACAGGGCAAGTCAGAGCAGAGATCGCGGTATGACAAGGACAGCTAACTCCAGGAGTTATTCAAATGTGCCGAACCAGAGTGCTGGTGGCGGTGGAAAAAGAAGATAATAATATGATTCCATTAAAGGCTGTCTAGTTAAGATGACAGCCTTTTTTATTGATTTTTTTAAGCTGCTTAGCCCGGGGTCTGTAAAAATTTATTAATTTCATTCGTCTATCTTTGATTAATGAAACTCAGCAGAATAAAAAAAACATTCATTGTTATCATAATCACGATAATCGCGATTGTCCTGCTGCTTTTAATTTCACTTAACCTCCCGGTTGCACACCGTCTGATAACCGGTAAAATAAATAAAATCCTGACCGATAACCATCTTCCGATACATATCAGATCTGTTAAGATAGCGCTGCCAAAATCAGTCACAATCAATGGAGTAAGTTTAACCGGTGTCAACGGAGATACCATTTTGTATGCTGAAGAATTACAGGTTTCATTTTTACCTATAGCAGCATTAAACAAAAAATTAATTTTGTCATCTGTTTATCTCGGCAACTGCAACATAAACATTATCAGAGATTCTAATAGCCAGCAATTCAATATTGCCGAAGCTTTTTCGGGTATAAATCAAACACAGGCCATTCCGACAGATAAAAAAAAGAAATCATGGGAAGTGTCAATTGGTAATGCAGATCTTTCTGAGGTTAAATTTCATATGCGGGATTCCATTTCCGGATTAAATATCGATCAGAAAATAGGAGAAATAAAAGTTGAAATCGGTAATATGTCACTGACAGGAAAGACTATATTTATCAATTCCCTGAAAGTTGATGCAGCAACAGGGAAAATCAGTTTAGACCAGCATCAGGAAAAGAATGATAGTAGCAACAGCACCTCTGAATGGAATATTGGCCTTGGAAATATAACTTTCAATAAAATAAACCAGAATTTTAATGACGGAGCTGATAGAATACTTATTAATGTCATTCTGGGCAAGGCTTCTATTAAAATAAATAATTCTGATCTTAAAAATAAAGTTATAGGCTTTGATAAAATCACCGCCAGTGATACCCGCTTTATATTCCTTAGTGATAGTAAATCAGACAAACCTGAGAAGACAAAAACAGGTATTCAAGGCAGTTTTCCATGGGCTATAAGCGGCAATGGGCTTGAATTCGAAAATTTATTTTTAAGAACTGGCAGCTATTCAGATTCCATTTCTGATTCAATTGCATCTGGGTTCAGTATTGCTGATCTGAATATCAGTTTGTCCGATTTTATAATAAACAAAGATGAAGTGGCTCTCATAATAAATAAAACCAGATTCGACCTAGGAAACGGGTTTTCATTAAAAAAATTAAAAGGAAAGCTTGATTCCCATTCAGGAGAAATTAAACTCAAGTTATCAGCTGAAACGGGGAACAGTGTTTTAAACCTTGAGGGCAGTGCTGACGTGAACATTTTTGAGCTTTTTAAAAGACCTCTTAAAATCGGGAATGCAAATGTTTCAGTAGAAAAAACAAGCTTATCGATAAATGATCTTTTTTATTTTAAGCCTAAACTGAAAGGAAAGCCGCTGTATACATCCATTGCCGATGAGCCATTTATAATTGAAGGTGATGTCAGGTTGCAGGATACAGTAATTAGTTTCCCTGGAATCAAAATTAATCAGAAGCATAATTTTGGCATGTCATTAAGCGGAAAAATTAGAAATGTTTTTCACACTGATAACATACTGGCTGATGTTCAGGTTGCAATACCTGAAATAAACGTTGACTGGATAAAGAAGACTCTACAGGAATCAGGGATCAAATATGATATACCTGCTTTTGGAAAGCTTTCTGTCTACGGTTCACTTTCAGATTCACTGAGTATACAGCATTTTAAAATTATGGTTAAAAGTGATATTGGCAATATCAATTTAACCGGAGCTCTGGATATGACGCATGACAGTTTTTCAGCTAAAACTTCATTTGATAAAATCGCCCTTAACAAATTGCTTGTCAATAATAAGTTTGGTATATTTTCTGGGTCCGGAGAAATAAACGGCAGCGGCATAAAGCAAAAAAAAATAATTGCTGATGGTATATTTTTAATTGATTCACTACGTTTTAAGGATTACACCTACAGTAAGACTAGAATTGAATATGTACTTAGACATAATAATTTTGATTTCAGGCTGGTAGCCGATGATCCCTCACTTCACTTTGACTTAAAATCAAAAGTGAGTATGATCGGAACAGCACTTTCTGCAAAAGCCGATGGCAATTTTTCTTCACAGCTCCATAACCTTCATTTAGTTAAAGACACACTCAGTGTAGAAGGAACAATAAATGCCGATTTTCAGAAACATGGCGATAATATGAAATCTGAAGTAAACATATCCGGATTGAAGCTTTCAACACCATATAATAGCTCAACTGTTAACCAGATTAAGACCTCATTTAATTCTGACAGTTTAAGTACAAGCCTGATTGCTGGATCCGATTTTTTTGCTTTCAATTTTCAGATAGAAAAACCACTTAGTTCCCTTGGAACAATTTTGACAGCCTTTAAAGACTACGCAGGATCATTCATAAATCCAAAACACCTCAATGCAGACAAAAGAGTTTCATATCTTCCCGAGATGAAAGTTTCAGTTGAAATAAATCAAAATGATGAATTCAGGATTCTTCTTCAGGATACAACAATTAATTTCACAAATCTTGGACTGGAATTAAACGTTAAGCCTATCACCGGCAAGCTTAACTGTAAACTCAAAGGACGAGATTTCAGATATAAATATTTAACGACCGGTCTACTAAACATGAATGTGTCAGACTCTGCAGGGATTATGAAACTGAATACGACTGCAGATAATTGTACTATATTTAGCATACCTGTAAATAAACTTCTTTTAGCCAGCCAGACTGAACGGGGACTTGGGATGACCAAAATTTCAGTATTGGGGCAAAAAGATAAATTACTCTACAATTTTGAATTAAGCTCCCTGATTGATAGCAATGCTATCGTTTTAAGCATCCCATCAAAACAATTGATTTTGAACGGAATAGAATGGAAACTTGATTCCTCCGAACTGTTTTCTTATAATAGGATAACTAAATCTCGTTTTTCTTCAGTAAATATCAGTACAGATAATTCATTCCTTAAGTTACAGGCACGCAAGAAGGAAGGAACAAATATTTACAAAGTCAGTATGAGCAACATGACTCTGGCCTCGCTCCTGTCTGATGGAATTATTTCAGGCAATCCGGCCGCGTCTGTATCAGGCAATGCTGATTATAGTGTGAATGGAAAAATCATGGAGATAAATTCTGACATAACAATAAAAGATATAAGATGGTCGGATATGAGTATCAGTAATGTCTCATTAACCGGAAAATATAAATCAAGCAGTTCCGGAGAGTATTTACTCGATGCAGCTGCCAGCATCGATTCATCAAAAATTACTCTCAATGCAGTAAAACCGCTGGAAGGGAAACGGACGATAAATGTGGAGGTTAACAATTTGCCGATCAGGACTTTTCAACCAATCGTAAAAGACTATCTGTCTGATTTAAGGGGATATATTTCAGGGAATATCAAAGTTAAGTCTACAAACGAAATTGAAAATTTCACGGGGGAGTTAAGAATCAATAAAGCAAATATCAGGATAAACACTCTTAATTCAAATTACACAATTCCCGAGGACAGAGTTTTGTTTACAGGGAATAAACTGGTATTTGACAAATTCAGGATTTTCGATTATCTTAATAATGAGCTTCTTGTTAATGGATCTCTTGACTTCAGCAAAAGCAAATCTGTTTCAACTGATCTGGAAATTACTGCCTCAAAACTCCAGGTAATGAACAGGACTGAAAAGGAAAATCCATCATTTTACGGAAATATTTTTACAGATACTCATCTATTTATAAAAGGTTCACTATCAAATCCTGAACTTAAGGGAAAAATAATTCTTTCCGGAGGAACAGAGATCTTCTTCAGTCAGCAGGAGAATCTGAGTCTTACCGAAAGTGAAAAAGTTATGACATTTGTTAAGAAAAATCCTCCTGTTGAACAAAAAAGATCAGAACCGACAGTTAAACCAAATATAATTACAAAAACTGCAATAGAAGCCATGGTTGAAATAGACCCTGCTACTAAGCTAAATATCAGTCTGTCAAAGAAGTTATACAATATCAGTATCATGATACAGGGCGGCGGAGAATTAAATTTTAATATGTTGGGAAATAACCAGACCTATCTTGCCGGGAAATATGTAATTGGAGATGGAACAGTTGGCGTAAAAATGACAGGCTGGCCAAATAAATCATTCATTATAACGAAGGGTGGCTACATACGATGGGATGGTAAACTCGATGACCCGGAACTGCAGCTTGAAGCTGTAAATAAGGTAAGAAGCTCCTATACAAATCCTGTTGATAACAAGCAAAGGGACGTCGATCTCAATGTTACGCTAAAACTTTCAAACAGGTTATCTTCTCTCGATGTAGTATTCAGCATAAATACACCAGATCAGTATCTGATGAGCATCATTAATACCCTTAGCCCGGAGGAAAGGATGAGGCAGGCTATTACAGCACTTCTGTTTGCAAAGGTTGACCTTCCAGGAATATCCACGTCTACTGACTATATGACTGAACAGGTCAACCAGCTGGTAGCCTCTCAGCTGAATCAGCTTACTAAAACAACAATAAAGGGTATTGACATATCGTTTGGACTTGATTCTTATATGCAATCCAATCAGGCAGGTGGTCAGGAGACAAAGACAAGCCTATCATACGATGTGAAGAAAGCTCTTTTTAATAACAGGGCACAGATCGAAATATCCGGACGTCTAAATGATGTTAACAAACAGCCGGGAGCTTCGGACTTATCCTTAAATAATTTTTCATTTGAGTACCGACTTGATTCAGCAGGAACAAAATTTCTTAAAGTTTATAATGAACATACCTATGAAGATGTGTTTGAGGGAGAAGTTATAAAAACAGGGGTAGGACTTACTTACAGAAAAAGATATAAGACTCTGGGGGATATATGGCGTAGGGAAGATAAAAAAAAGAATCTTAAACCCCAGGAAAAATGAGAGCAAGATCATCTGTAATCCTAGTAACCTTGACTTTTATTCTTTCAGCCTGTTCAAACACACGGTTTCTGACAAATGATCAGGTGTTGTACACGGGAAAAACGAAGATAGTAATTATTAATTCGCATAAGGTAAAAAAGACCTCCTCAGTAAAAAATCAGGTTTCATCTATCACATCCCATAAAATAAATAATGCTCTGTTTGGCCGACGTGTTCTTCCGCCTGTAGGACTCTGGGTGCACAATTACTGGAAAGCAGATGAATCAAAAAAGCTCTGGAGCTGGTTCTATAATACACTTTCCTCCTCCCCTGTCCTTATTTCTGAAGTAAATCCTGAACTACGATCTAAAAAGATAGAAAGTGAATTATTTGATCTTGGTTATTTTCATACAAAAGCATGGTCCCATATAGATACAAATAAAAACAATCCGCGTAAGGCCCGTGTCTCTTATTTTATTGACCTGGCTCCACCTTTTCATTATAATATGATCGTATATGATACAATTTCAGATCCGTTAGACAATCTTATAAGCAAAAACAGTTTCAAGGATCAAATCAAACCCGGAGACCAGTTTAATCTGGCAGTACTGAAGACTTCGAGGGATACTCTTTCAAGAAGAATTCAGAATAGCGGTTATTTTTATTTCGTACCTGAATTCATTGAATTACAAGCCGATACACTTAAAGAGACGGGAAAACTAAACCTCTTGATTGGCAAAAAAAAGGAGCTCCCAAAATCAGTTCTATCGGCGTATAAACTAAATAACATCATAATAAATAATTCCCAGGGATCTGATAGTGCAAGTACAAAAGCAGATACTACCTGGTACGACGGGATAGCTATCATATCATCCGGGAAAATCCTTAAAGACGAGTTACTTCTTAATTCTGTTTTTTTCAGGAAAGGAGATAACTACTCTTACAACGCATATCAAAGTACACTTAACCGACTGAATAATCTGGGGGTTTTCAAGTCTGTGAATATATCATTCAAACAAAATAAATCGGACAGCCTTGCATACTTACTGGATGTTGTGATAAATCTGGTAATGTTGGATAATATAAGCCTGGATTTTGAAATCAACCTGATAACAGAATCATCGGGCTATTTTGGTCCGCTTTTGTCGACAAGCATATCACACGGCAATACATTCAAAGGAGCTGAACGATTGAAACTGGCTTTGACCGGCGGATTTGAATGGCAATGGGGGACAAAATCGGAATCACAGCTTGGAACATACTCTTATGAAGTTGGAATCAACTCTGGTCTTACTGTTCCTGGAATTATTATACCCTTTATAAAGAGGGCTCCCAGTTCCATGATTATGCAGCGTACTTCAATAAATGCCGATTTAAATCTGTTGAACAGGGTTGCATATTATAATATGGCCTCCATAAAAACTAATCTTAATTACCAATGGAGCGTAAACAAAAATATACAGCATTCCTTTTACCCGATATACTTAAATTCTGTTAATCTTCTTAGAACGACACCTGCATTCGATTCAGTGGTAAACGAAAACATTTATATACGCAAAAGTTTCGAAGAGCAATTTATTCTTGGTTCAAAGTACGAATTCACGTATAATAACACATTAACCATCAGACCAAATAATTTTTTATTTACAACAGGAATCAGTGCTGCCGGAAACATAATAGATCTTTTCACAGGATTGGGTAAAAGCCGAATAGGAAAGGCCATATCTTTTTCTGAATAATATCTATTCCCAGTATGTTAAGCTTACCACCGATTTCAGGTACTACCGAAATGGTTATAATAAGTCGCTTGTTTTCAGATTTTATGCCGGTATCGGAATACCATTCGGCAATTCAACTGCCTTGCCCTATGTGGAACAGTTTTTCAGCGGAGGAGCTTACAGCGTAAGAGGTTTTACAGCCAGATACCTTGGTCCTGGATCTTTCCACCCATCCGATCCAAGCGGATATATAGATCAATCAGGAGATCTTAAACTTGAGAGTAACCTGGAATACAGATTTGACATGTCAAAAATCCTGAAGGGAGCCATATTCCTTGAAACAGGAAACATCTGGCTTGTGAATGAGGATCCTGACAGACCTGGGGCTGCTTTCCATATGAATACTTTTTATAATCAGCTTGCTGTAGGTACAGGCTTTGGTCTGAGATTCGATTTCACATTTTTTGTCCTTCGCGCGGATGTCGGATTTCCTATCCGGAATCCGTATGTGGAAAATAACAGGAACTGGTTGTTTGGAACCAATAGAATATTATCTGGTGGACAGTTCTATCTCGCAATCGGGTATCCGTTTTAATTATATATTTGTATAGCAGTAATGCCCTGTTTGGTGAAAAATAAATTAAACATATCGTACCCTTTCCTTCTGATTTTTATTTCTCTTCTTATATGGTCCTCTGAAAATGTAACCGCTCAGTCAAACAGCCTTGAGAATGACAGCCTGCGGGCTGGAAAAGATGTGATCGATTTTTTTGTAAAATTCACGAAAAGGAATAGAACAAAAAACCCTGCAGCCGGAAACAAAAAGGTGTTCTTTTCATTGTTGCCAGTGGGAGGCGGATCCGATCAAAGAATGTCAATTTCAACTGTTAACGCTGCATTTTACCTCGGAAATCCTGAAACCACTAATCTTTCAAACATCAGTTTCTATCCTGCAACCAATTTCAAATCTTACTTTCAGTTTAAAATATTCCCGAACTTATGGTTAGATGATAATACATGGAATATTACCGGAAAATTCGAGTTTTCACGAATAAATCAGAATACATATGGACTTGGAGCAAATACTTCAAGTGACAGTCTTAATATTATTGACTATTCCCTTATAAGGGCAAATCCAAATTTCAACCGCGAGGTAATGCCGCATTTCTTCATAGGCATAGGTTACAGCCTTGATTATTATTATAATATTTATGAAGAGTGGACAAAATCATATTCCAGTGAGTTTAAATCTTACAATTATGGTACATCCTCCAACGTCCTCTCATCAGGAATTACTTTCAACTTTTTATACGACAGCAGAAAGAATTCCCTAAATCCCCTGCAAGGTCTCTACTCGAATCTAAAACTGCTGCTTAATTTACCCATGCTCGGTAGTGATAACAGATGGAGTTCCATTTATTTTGATACAAGAAAATATATAAGCTTCAGCAGTGTTCGCCACAGGACTCTTGCTCTCTGGGGCCTCTACTGGGCAACATGGGGTGATGTCCCGTACCTTAACCTGCCAGGGAATGCCCTTGATTACAGTGGATGGACAGGCAGAGGATACTGGCGTGGCAGATATCGCGGAAAGCAAATGTTGTACGGGGAAACAGAATACAGGTTCGATATTACAAGGAATGGATTGATTGGGGGAGTTTTATTTTTTAATGCCGAAACTTTTACCGAACCAGACACAAGGAAATTCGAATATATTTTGCCTGCTGCAGGAACTGGTTTACGTCTGAAATTCAATAAATATTCCGATTCAAACATAACCGGAGATATTGCCTTCGGAAAAGACTCTTTCAACTATTATATAAGCCTTAACGAAGCATTTTGATTTATAGGACTACAGAGTTTGCACAGAGCTTCACTGAGAAAGAAAGCCATATTAAATCTCGGGGTTATCAAAAGGACTCATTAAGCTTCAGGTAAATACCACTTGATCCATAATTGCCAATTCCATAATCAATTCCAAAGTTGGTTCTTGCTTTTTTACTTATCATGATTCTTACACCAGTACCGGCAC
>CAVVGP010000088.1:0-11302 GCA_963747625.1 uncultured Bacteroidales bacterium
CGATTTCTTTGCGATGGTATATTCAACCGAAGCAAACAATTTGTTATTGGGAATATCTGTGAAAAGAATTCCGGGATTATTATATTCTTGAGCTCTATATATGAATAAGTCACATATATATTCAGAACCGTAACCGGTTGATAGACCAGACTTAAATCAACTCCTTTGAATACTGATTCTCCTGTATTCTGCATCTGTGAAAGGCCCGGCTGAACATTGCTTACCATTTGTATGGTACTAAACAAGTGGTTAAAGAAAAGTTCGGGACGCAGATTGAATTTGTCAGCAATTTCAATGGAAGATGCCAGTTCCATATTCAGAGCCCTTTCAGATTTAAGGTCAGGATTTTGGGATCGCTGTTCCCATTTTATATGAATAGCGATCCTTCATAGTGGCAAACCGGCTTTTATAAGCAATATTAAAACTGAGGTTCAGGGAATTGGAGATTTTGTAATAAGTCGCCAACTGGCCATCAAGTGCATCATTTTGGTTTTTGGGAAAATTACTTATTGTGGAATCGGTCGAGTTATAGTTCTCAGCCCTCAGGCTTTTTCTGAGATTATAACTTATGCCTGGAATAAAGCTAAGCTTGTTGCCTGGTTTATATACATTTTCAATCCCCAGTGAAAAAGTATTGTCAGCAAAATAACGTACAGGCTCACCTTCATTATGTTCGCTGTGGTTATCATTTTTAGCATGCAGGGAAACTCTCAGATGGTTTTGGTCATTCCAGTCACTCGCAAATTCAAGATTACCACCAACTGTATAGTCATTATATAGACTATTGAACGCATATCTCTTTGTTTGCGTCGAATAAGTATCATCGTCAAAGCTCCTGACTTCATTCCTGAACTGATCATAATAACCACGGACTATTAGGTCGGATTCCTTGCCGATTGCTGTTTTTGAAATATAATAAATGCTTTGCTTATCCCAGTATGGCCATTGCCAGTAACGCACCGGCGTGTTTTCATCTGTCCCCAGGTAAACAGGATTTCCCTTCACCCCGTGTGAATACTGATAATTGATACTGTATTCATCTGTAGCATTGGGCGTGTATCCTATTTTAAGACTGCTTTTTATGTCTTTTGAGTATGAATTATAAAGATGATGATTTGTCTGAAGCTTCAGAGTGTCGAATTTCGCAGAAAGCGGTACAAATTCTTTCTGAAGAACAGAGAAACCTGCCTGAATGTACATTTTCCCAAGATTACTGCCTAAGTTGATTTTAGTTTCGTAACCCTGACCACTCATTGCACCCAGCTTGGCTCTCAGCTCAAGCTTCTGAGTTGGTTTCATTCCAACCAGATTTATTGCACCTCCAATGGTGTTAGCTCCATATGTCATTGAAGAAAATCCTTTGGAAACATCGATCCTGGCCAGATCATATGTTGTAAACCGGGCAAGATCCACATAACCGTCATACGGTACATAAACAGGTATGCCATCCATATATACGGGAACACTACGGATATCAAATCCCCTCAAATAGACAGTACTTTCATTTCTTGCACCATTTTCACTTATTACAAGGGAAGGCAAAGTTCTCAGTGCCGTGCTTACATCTTTTGCGTCGTATTTTTGCATATCTGATGCATCGACGGTAGTCTTGTCAACCGTGGCACTGATATTTACTTCACCCAGGGTGTATACTTTCTGTGAAGTTGCAGATGAGTCAGCCACAGTTTGAGCATAACAACCAATTCCGTAAAACAGGAAACAAATTGCTGCAATAATTTTTTTCATAAGGTCACTTTTTGGAATAATATAGGTTTAGGTTTGGCGTTATTCGTTTCAGGAATAACGTAAGTAAAAATAGATAATAAATCTGAATGTCAGCATTCCCTGAATGTTAATTTCATAAATGTGCATTTATAATTATGGCTTGATTTGTCAGGAATGTTTCAAATTCATTCTGCGTCTTCTCAAACAGATCAAGAATTTTTTCTCCGTATTCTGTTATCAGAGCTATACCCCCATCTTTCCCTCCTCTTTTAAGTTTTATAAGAGGTTTCCCGGTTGACATGTTTAACTTGTTCAGGTTGTACCAGGCTTTTCTATAAGACATTCCCAATTCTATTGAGGCTTTACGAAGGGAACCCAGTTCAGCTGTCTTTTTTAACAGCTGAGCTTTGCCCTCACCAATAAAAGTTTTATTTCCAATTTCAATCCAGATCCGACCATTCAGCTTGTATTGATTATTCATCATATCTGACATCTGTTTTTAAGTATAAAGTTAATGGTTCTTTTGTTTTTATAATTAAAAGATGCAATGAGGCAATTCAATTTTGTTTCGAGCCAGGTTTCTAATGCCTTGTACAATAATTTGTTTAAATTTAAACAAAGGTCTGTGATATTGGCCACTATTATTTTATTGATAATGAAAGTGATATTAATTCCTTGTGAACTTTCATTTTCATTTGGCGTTATTTATTCAAACCCTTTGCTGATGAAGAAAATATTTATACTTCTGCTCATAATCAATATATTATCAAATGTATATGGCCAGACTAACAACGGAACAATAATGGGAAAAGTAATTGATTCAAAAACCAACCAGGGAGTTCCTTTTGCCAGTATTGCCGTATGGGGAACCACAACCGGGGTCGTGGCCGATCAGGATGGGAATTTCACACTTTCAGGACTAAAACCCGGATTTATAGTACTTAATGCCTCAAGTATCGGCTTTAAACCCTATGTTTCAGAAGGGATAATGGTGACTAACAGCAAGACGGTAAATATAGATATCCTTCTTGAGGCAGCAGAGCTTCAGATGGGTGAGATTGTCATAAAGGCTTCCCCTTTCCGGAAGACTGCTGAAAGTCCTGTTTCTGCACGTATCATAGGAATCGATGAAATTGAACGGAACCCTGGCGGGAACAGGGATATTTCAAAGGTAATTCAGTCATTCCCAGGAGTTGCCTCAACACCCGCCTTCAGAAATGATGTCATTGTAAGAGGTGGAGGTCCAAATGAAAACAGGTTCTACATAGACAATGTTGAGATACCTTATCTTAATCATTTCTCAACCCAGGGTGCTTCAGGAGGACCGGTCGGTATTATAAATGTTGACTTCGTCCGCTCTGTTGATTTTATTTCCGGAGCCTTTCCGGCTTCCCGTGGGAATGCACTTAGCTCAGTGCTAAGCTTCAACCTGACTGATGGAAACAAGGAAAAAATGAAATACAGGGCAACTGTCGGAGCATCTGACCTCGGATTGACATTGGATGGGCCTACAGGGAAAAACAGCTCTATTATTATGTCGGTCAGGAGATCCTATCTGCAGTTCCTGTTCAGTGCCCTGAAACTTCCATTTTTACCTACTTATACCGATTTCCAGTTCAAATATAAGTGGAGACTTAATGAAAGGAATGAACTTACTGTATTGGGGCTGGGTGCAAAGGATGACTTCGAGCTTAACCTTAAGGCAGATCAGACAGAATATCAGAAATATATTCTTGACTATATTCCGGTGCAAACTCAGTACAGCTATGTTTTCGGTGTAGTATTTAAACATTTCACAGAAAATGGCTATGATACATGGGTTCTTAGCAGGAATTATCTTAATAATACCCAGTACAAGTATATGAATAATGTTGTTGTTGATTCCAATAAAGTACTTGATTATCTTTCCGGTGAGGGCGAAATAAAAGCAAGATACGAAAAGACCATATTAGGTGATAATGGATTAAGATTTAACTTCGGTGCAGGTATTGAATATGCCCATTACCGGAATTCTACATATAATAAAATTTTTACGGGTAACGGACCCGAGGTAATTGATTACAGAACAAATCTTAAATTCGGTAAATATGGAGTATTCGGACAGAATTAGCAAATTGCTTCTTCATGAAAAGCTTACTCTTTCGTTTGGCATAAGAACTGATGCTAACAATTACTCAACTTCAATGGCGAACCCTTTCAGTCAGCTATCTCCCAGATTCTCAGCATCCTATGCCCTTACAGGGAATCTGAATCTGAACATGAACCTGGGAAGATATTATGAACTCCCCCCATATACTGCTCTAGGTTTCGCCGATAATTCAGGAGTACTTGTAAATAAATCGAATAATCTTAAGTATATCAGATCTGACCATCTGGTTGCAGGTATTGAATCTATTCCGACAGAAAATATACAGCTTTCAGTTGAAGGATTTTATAAGCATTACACAGATTATCCCTTTTCAGTCAGGGACTCTGTACCGATATCAAGCAAAGGCGCCGATTATGGTATTTTCGGCAATGAGGAGCTCAAGTCATTTTCTCAGGGCAAGGCATTTGGAGTTGAGTTCCTGGGAAGGATAAAAGAATTTAACGGTCTTAACCTGGTTTTTGCATATACTATTGTAAGAAGTGAATTCAAAAACTATTATGGAGTATATATTCCAACTGCCTGGGATAACAGGCAGTTGTTCAGTCTCACCGGTACTAAGAAATTCAAGAGGAACTGGGATGCAGGATTCAAGTTCAGATATGTGGGAGGCGCACCGTATACACCTTATGATGAAGAAAAATCTTCCCTTAAAGAGGCATGGGATTTGCAGGGACAGGGATATCTCGACTATTCAAAGTTTAATAGTCTAAGGTTGAAAGGTTTTAACCAGCTCGACGTAAGGATAGATAAAAGATATTTCTACAAAAAGTGGTCCTTAATGCTTTATGTTGATATTCAGAATGTTCTTAATTCGAAGGCCTACCAGCCTCCGATACTTATCAGGGAGACAGACAGTAACGGTAATCCGGTCACTGATCCATCTGATCCGACAAGATACAAGCTAAAATATATCAGTGGAACATCGGGAACTGTTCTTCCAACTGTGGGGATAATTGCAGAATTTTAATACCCGGTTTTGAAAAATGCAACTCATACATATTGAACTCTAAACATTAACAATGGAAGGAAAGTTCATTTCCCTTAATCCGTTTAAACTGAACCCATTGGAAAAGCCAGTAGCTCTGACCTTCTTTTGAAGAATCAAGTTGGCGATTAAAATCCTGAGTTTAATCCTTGTTGTTTTGTACTGTATGTCCGGTGAAAGCAGGCCAACCAAATATTGTTAGATTATGGGAGTTTTTCAGTACCCAACATCTTAATGTTTTGAACCTTTCAACAAAATAACTTTGGACGTTACAACAAAACGATCAAATTAATTTGTAGTTACCTTTGTTCCATAAATAATTGCAAAATGACAAATACATACAAATTGATTTTAGTAACGGGAGGTTCTGGTTTTGTGGGTGGACATTGTATTGTTCAGCTTTTGCAAAAAGGAAATAATGTAAGAACGACTCTTCGTTCCTTAAAAAGTAAAAACAAATTAATTGAAACACTAAATGCAAATGGAATTTCTTATTTAGACAATCTTTCGTTCATAGAGGCAGAACTGACCAAAGATAATAATTGGGCAGATGCAATGAATGGTTGTGAATATGTTTTAAGTGTTGCTTCACCTGTGTTTTTTGAAATGCCAAAAGATGAAAATGAAGCCATACGACCTGCAGTGGAAGGAATTCTTAGGGTTTTAAAATTTGCTCGTAACGCTGGTGTAAAACATGTTGTTATGACATCAAATTTTGGGGCGGTTGGTTTTAACCAAACCGATAAAAACAGAGAAACCACAGAAGCCGACTGGACAGATACTGATTTAAAAGGCTTATCAATTTATGAAAAATCAAAATTATTGGCGGAACGTGCTGCCTGGGAATTTATCAAAAAAGAAGGTGGTAATTTAGAATTTGCGACTGTTAATCCTGTTGCAATTTTTGGGCCTTCCTTAAATGAACATATATCAGGTAGTTTAGATATTATAAAAAACCTGCTCGATGGCTCAATGAAAGCTATTCCTCCTATCCCATTAAATATTATTGATGTAAGAGATGTAGCCGATTTGCACATTCGGGCTATGTAAAACCCAGATGCAAACGGTCAACGATTTATAGCCTCAGCAGATGGACAAATTTCTATGCCTGAGATTGCAGCATTTTTAAAAAGAACAATGCCAGAGGTTGCTAAAAAAGTTCCTGCCAAAACAATACCAGCATTCGTAGTAAAACTTGCATCTTTATTTAATGAACAGGCAAAAACAGGTGCTATGTCCATCAATGTAAATCATAATGTAAGCAATGCCAAAGCAAAAAAAATGTTAGACTGGAAACCCATTGCAACTATCGAACAGACCATACTTGCTTCAACAGAAAGTATGATTAAATTTGGCATAATAAATTGATAGTCCCCACTAAAGGATTCAAACCTGAATTTTTTCAGAACAATTTATTCCAGCTATGTGACGGCAAGGGGTCAAGTAATTTTTGTACCAGGCTGGCGGGTTTACCAGGCCATATAAGGAAAATATTTCGTTGATGGTCTGGATAATGAAAAATATAATTGTCAGATACTTCGTTCTGATAGGTCAGCACAAGGACAACGAGGCAGTAATTGAATATTTGGTGGAAGAGTGCCGCGATATTGAATGGATTGTACACGGAGCGAGCATTATCGTTGTACCTCTATTCAATTCAGTTTTTATAAAAGAATTCCCTTCCGGATTGCGCTTTATTTTAAGATTATTAAGCTTTTCTTCAAAGCTTAAAAACGGATTCCGGTTGATACGCTATGACTTCTAATTAATAAGGCATTCAGCTAATAAATAGGTCTTTAAGTGATCAATCTTATCCGGATACAGGTGGTCATGGACTTTGCTTTTCCACATAGCAATGAACCCGCTGAAAAATGGTCAGTATTTATGCCTGCCAGCTTTCGTATCAGGACGAAAAGTTTGACAGCTATTGATCAATAATTACATTAACATCAACAAATTGTTTTATTCTGACGTTATCAATAGCATTGCCGGTTAATATTACCTTTAGCCATGTACCCGGATCAGAAGTGAAGTATAAGCCGGTCTCATAAATTGTGCCATCACCACGAATTGTGTTTCCTGTTAGACTTACCAGACCTGTGTCATAATTTGCAGTGAGGTAAATATATCTTAGGTTTGAGGATTGACTGATATTTAAAGTATCCAGATTAAAATTGAAAATGCGGTTTTCATCAATTGTTGAAGCAGCCTCACCCTGAACGGTACCATATATACCACTCCAGATTCCTGATTGTGTTGTCTCTCCAAAACCTTCAATGTAATTGTCGGATATTGTGGTCCCAAAAAGCCTGTTTGCATAGATTGCATTATTGGGCACGCCATAAATGTGATTCTCTGTGATTATCCATCCTGCTGCGTTATCGAGCCTGATGCCATCACTACCTGAATTTGCTACCCAATTGTTGGTTAACATCCAGTCAGTAACAGAGTTCTGAGTATCTTCAACGTAAATTCCATAGCGATTTGACCCTGAAATGAAATTACCTGAAATTGTACCATTCACCTGAGAATTATTAAGCATAGTTCCATTTGAGCTTAAACTGGTGATCCTTAAACCATCACCGCCCATATTAATAATCTGCATATTTTCAACTGTACTAAGCCAGGAACGCAAGATAATTCCTGCCGTTACCACACGTGTATTCATCGCTTTATTACCATCAAGAGTAAGCTGCCGAATTGATACCGGGGTACCTGTATAATCAGTATTATCGAGAAAAGAATCTGATGCTAACAAAGCAACCAGGTTTGCGTCATCAGCTTGTTTAAGTACTGTCCCGAGACTTTCACCGCTATATGCTCTGTTTCCAAGCAGCTTTATTACCTGATTAATGAGGCACTGACCGCAGATTACTACTTCATCACCTGCAGAGGTGCTGGCAATAGCCCGATTGATTGTGTTGGCGTCAGAGAGGTTGTTATTACAAGTTACATAAACCGGGGAACTTTTATTATCTGATTCTATTACTTCCTTTTTCTCACATGAAAACAATGACAACAGAATTAATCCGCAAATGAACAGGTTATTATTTTTCATGATATATGATTAGAGATTAATATTATAATTTGCCGTCAAGCCATTTAATGTTTCTCCCTGTAAAGGACCCTGCCGACTTCCCCCTTGTCCCCAAAAACTCTTCCCTTTATAAGCCATGATATCCCAAATGACCAAAGTGCAAATGTTTCAAATAGCAGTGTAGAATAAGGAAAAAGATTAAAAATATTACAAATCGGAATCATTAATGCAGATGCAATAATCGCGTATCCACAAAACATGTATATGTTATTTTCATTTAACCTGTGAACAGGAATTTTTTTGCTTTTTTTCTGCCCGATTGTAAAAATCACGATGGATATTTCTGCCAGGATAAGAAAAAAAGATGCTGCAAAAATAGCGTGGAACCAGCCAATATACTTTGAGCATACCGGAATAAGGGTATAAATTTTTTCTGAACAGCACTGTGGATTTGTCGGAACAAGGGCCACGCCCAGTGCCATAATGCCCGCAATGTTTGTCATCTTATCATCATCTTTCCAGAACACATTATTTTCAGAACTTTTGTATCTGATCAAGAAAAGACTTACGGCACACAAAGTTCCGGTCAATACTTCCCTTAAATTGGTGTAGTAGTAGTAACTGATAGAGTTCTGAACTGCGGTTTTAAAAAATGGAATTAATGAAAGCAGAAAAAGTGAAACCGGAAGGCTGATTCCAAGCCAGCCAATGGCTTTTCTCATCCTTCTGTACGTAAGTATAGCATCTTTTTCATTTTTAACTGAAAGCGGTGCTCTGTCCGCATGTCGATTAAAAGCCATAGGAATTGATTTAAACCCACTTTTATTACTTATCTTTTTTATGCAAGATAATTTGAATTATTTGAATCCGAATGCACCATATCTTTGTAGCACTTTCAATTTGCTTTTACATTACTTAAAGTTTGGGGTCAACATAAGAATACCTTCTGCCTGATTGCAACTTTCAATGTTATACATCTGTTAACTTGTCCTTTCTTCAATTATTTACGACAATTATTTAATATGCAGAATTCATTCCAGACGTCAGGCTGATCTTTAAAATGCTCAACTATCCCTTTAATCTTTAACTTATATTGCCTATAAAATATTTGTTATGATGGAGTTACAATACAGGATACGGTTTTTATACTGCAGGGAGCATTTTACCGACTAAGAATGAATTTAATTAGCGTTTACTTAATTTAAACTCCAGGAAATCGTAGTTCATGTTTCCATTAGTTAATGTAGATAATTTTAAAACATGTATGCCTTTACTCAAATAAATTTCCCCTATTGAATCCAACTTGTTCCAATGATGCCATTGTCTCCAGGTTATGGTATCATCCCTTTGATAAGTAGATGGAATGAAGAGACTCCCTGCGGCTATATTATTATCTGCTGAAAGAGAAATAGTACCATTCCCATTAGCGGTATACATTATCCCAATAACATAGTTACTGCTGTACTTAACATCAACGGTGTATTTAAGCCATTCTCCTGATTTTGTCCAGCCTACATATAACTGACCCATTTCAGGATTAAACAAATTATATGGATTATTATCGATTTCGTTGGATTTTGTATAGGAAATACCAACTTTTTCATTCATGCGAAATTCGTTCAGGTATGTTCCATTTGCCGGGTTAAGTCGTCCGCTTCCGCCATTTACGCTATCGAGGTCATGGTATGCAATTCCTTCACCTCCGGTATCATAAAATTCACACTGAAGTATTCCTGGTATAACCTGAACAGCATTGTTATATGGCTTGCCTTTATAATTATCCTGCGACTGAGCGTTATAATGGATAAAAAAAGAGCAGGAAATCATCAGAATTAAAATCTTTAATTTCATGATTTATAATATTGATTAATTGCAATTAATTCTGAATATAATTTGCAAATTTAGTTTTTATTATGAAAAACAGCCAGCTAAGAGATCCCTTTAAATATGACCTTATTTCTCCTTATTCTGTAACTTTTTTTGCAATTAAAATTAACATCATAGATACTAGCACAATTTGACATCACTGGCTGTCTTAAGCCTGATTAAATTGACCAGAATCAATCTTTTGAGTGCAGGTTCATATTGTTAAATGTTGATTCCACTGAAGTATGAGTTTAGGTCGGGGATTATCTTAATATTTTCTTTGTAACCTTAAAAAGGTACTTTTGAATCATGTGCCTGTACCAAATGGACCAGGTTGCCATCGGGATCTTTAAGGTTGAAAAACTTTACGGCTGATCCGGGGCCGAACAAGTCATCCGGGATATTGTTAACCTTGATTCCTTCACCACTAAGTTCTTTGTGGGCTGCATTAATATCTGAAGTCTCAAAATATAGCGACAATGTCCCGGATTTTATGTTTTCAGGAAATGCACTTGCCCGTGCGAGAGTGATAGTAGCTCCTCCTTCTGGAGTTGTAAGCGATACCCACCAGTTGTTGTCATCTATGCGAAAGTCAGTTGTGATCTTCAAACCAAGTTTGTCGGCATAAAACGCTGAACCTGCAACAAAAAACTGGACAATTTATTAAGCTACTAATTGATTTATAAATTTCTCTTTTTTATCCTTAATAGATGTTTTTATTGTTGTATGTATCCTGTTTACATTATACCATGTTTCAATGTATTCAAATACAGACAATTCAGCTTCTTTAATGGTTTTATAACTGTGATGATAAATATGCTCAACTTTCAGTGTTTTAAAGAAACTTTCAGCAACAGCATTATCCCAACAGTTTCCTTTCCGACTCATGCTCCTTTCAACAAGTTTGTAGGATAATAGAAGATTTGCAAACTCATGACATGCATATTGAATACCTCTGTCTGAATGGAAAATCAACTTTCGGGTAATCATACGGTTCCTGACAGCCATCTTCCATGCCGGGATGGTTGTATGAAAAGCTTTTAAAGATCTGCTGAAAGACCAACCTATCACTTTCCTGTCAAAGAGGTCTATTATTACGGTCAAATAAAGCCATCCCTGAAGAGTTTTAATATAAGTGATATCTGATACCCATACTTGCCCCGGTCTGGTCGTATTGAAGTTCCTGTTGAGTTTATTTTCAACCACCGGATAGTTATGCCTGGAATCAGTAGTAATAACCCATTTTTTCCTGATGATACTCTTCAGGTTCTGACTTTTCATCAACCTGGCTACTCTTTGTCTTGACACATGAAATCCTCTTTTATGAAGCTCAATCGTGACCCTAGGACTGCCATAGGTCCTTTTGCTCAAATCGTATATCTTTTTTATGAGATCAGACAACTCACTGTTCTCAATGGAATGTCTGCTTGGATTACGCCTCAGCCAGTTATAATATGAACTCCTGCTTACCTTTAATACTTTACACATCTTCTCAATGGGAAATATGGAGTCATTTGCCTTTATGAATTCCGGCGCCACC
>CAVVGP010000089.1:0-16821 GCA_963747625.1 uncultured Bacteroidales bacterium
TTGCCAGGATAACACTAGACCTGGATCGAGGAATTTATCACGAAAATTTTAATATGGAAAAACTCGATAGCTTGTTAAAGACTCATGGTGATGAAGTTGAAAAAGAAATAAGCATGCCACGTGAGCAATGGTTCGTACTAAGGGCAAAAAAGCATGGAGTATCGGCACGTTTGCTGGCTAAGAAATTCGGACTGGAAGAACTTACAGTTTATCAGGACCGCAGCAGAATGGAAATTGACAAAAAAAGGGGATTTAGCTTTACAAAATAGATATAGATCTCAGGACATATAATTATGAAGACAACAGTTTTATCAGTTATTTTTCTCACAGCATTCTGTGGATTTGCTTTTGCGCAGGAGTCCGCTTACACTATGAACTATACATTGCCTATGAATGACGTGCATTACCTCCGTGTCAAAGACTGGATCGAAGACAAGCCTGACTCTGACTATCAACATCCTTCACCGGCTACCATCGAGGCATTCCGCGATATAAAATTCGGCGTGCGTATCCACTGGGGATTGTACTCGATAACAGGGCAGGGTAATGAATCGTGGCCGTTTCTTACACTTTCAAATGAAAAGAAACAAGCGTATCAGGAACTTTATAAGACCTGGAACCCGACAGGTTTTAATGCTGAGGAATGGATGAAGCTGTTTAGTGAGAATGGCATTAAAATGTTCACCTTCACTGCCATGCACCACGAAGGCTTTTCTATGTTTGACACGAAAGCACGGGTAAAAAAGAGGGTCAACTGGATAGCACCAAGCGGTCCTGTCATGGAAGATTGCGATCTGACTTACAGCATCATGGAAACACCTTTTCACCGCGATGTCGTTAAAGAATTATGTGATGCCGCACATAAGTATGGCATCAAAATAGATCTTTATTACTCCCATCCCGATTGGTACAATGCCGATTTCAGGCCTTACAACTATCACCCCCTGCAGATACCTGATGCTATAGAACATCCCGACCTCTACGGCAATGCGATACGCAAACCATATATAATTGTGCCAGACCCGACTCCGGAAGAGGTGGCCCGAATGATGGCCTATCACCGGGAACAACTTACTCAGCTGCTTACAAATTACGGTAAAATTGATATGATAGGACTCGACCAGTGGCTGGGAGAAAAGGTGTGGCCACAATTGCGGCAGGAAATTAAAGATTTACGCAAAATACAACCGGAGGTTATGTTCCGGGCACGTGGAATAGGGAATTATGGTGACTATTATACACCGGAGGGATATATTCCAGGCAATAGGGAGAACACTGATATGCCTTGGTTTGTAATTTATCCTTACGGAAAATCTTTTTCATACGTTAAAAATGATGATTTCAAAGGCGTTCCATGGATCATCTCCAGCTTGACAGATATTGTAGCAAAAGGAGGTAATTTCATGATGGGTATTGGTCCCGATGCAACGGGTCGTTTCGATCCAGGGGTGATCGAGGCCATTAAAGAGGCGGGAGCCTGGTTAAAAGTAAACGGGGAAGCTATTTATGCCACCCGTCCTCGCAGTGGAGATCTTTGGAAAGAGGGTGACACTATTCGTTACACCCGTACAAAAGACAATCACATAATATATGCTATCAGTCGTGGCTGGCCGGGCCGACAACTCAAATTAAAAACTGTAGAGCCTGAAAAAGGTTCCGAAATATATATGCTTGGCTGGGCAAAGCCTTTGAAATGGACGTACGATAAGAATACCGGTCTGGATATTTTGCTTCCGGCGGAACTACAGGATGAAGCAAACCGTCCGTGCAAGATAGCCTGGAGTTTTAAGATTGTGGCAATGAATTAAGGAGCAAAAAAATTCCTCAGCGACCCGGAGGCTCAAGCAAAGAATTTTCATTTATTTTAATGAACCTAATATATATAAGTTTCATTTACACATAAAAATTAATATATAAATTTCGGGATATATATTTAAAAATCTATTCAGAAAAGGTAAGATCAGCAAGAAATTTTTATTGCTTTTCAAAAGAATGTTTTCTATACTTGTTATAAAATTACCGATTACTGATTACTGATTACTGATTACTGATTACCGATCACCGATCACTAATCTGAAACCGGAAACTAAATCAATTTTACTTATAAAAATAAAAACCATGAGCAGACCGGTTACACTCTTTACAGGTCAATGGGCAGACATGCCATTCGAGACTTTATGCCAGAAGGCTAAATCATTTGGCTATGATGGTTTGGAATTAGCCTGCTGGGGCGATCATTTTGAGATAAATAAAGCCGATGAGGCATATTGCCGGAAAAAGAAAGAAACACTTGAAAAATACGGACTAAAAGTATTTGCTGTTGCTAACCACCTAGTCGGACAAGCCGTTTGCGATCGTATTGACGAAAGACACAAAAGTATTTTACCTGATTATGTATGGGGCGACGGCGATCCGGAAGGTGTACGCCGGAGAGCAGTCCTCGAGACAATAAAAATAGCCGAAGCTGCTAAAAGACTTGGAGTTGATACGGTAACCGGCTTTACCGGCAGTCCCGTATGGCACCTTCTCTACTCCTTCCCTGCTGTTCCCCAGGCTATGATAGATAAAGGATATGACGAGTTTGCAGCACGCTGGACACCTATTCTTGACAGATATCAGGAGCTTGGGGTCCGTTATGCCCTGGAAGCTCATCCAACAGAAATGGCCTTTGACATAACAACTGCCCACAGAGCATTGAAAGCTGTCAGGAATCATCCTGCCTTTGGTTTTAATTATGATCCCTCCCACTTTGGTTATCAAGGTGTTGATTATGTAAAGTTTATTTACACTTTCGCTGAAAAAATATTCCACGTACATATGAAAGATGCAGGATGGTCAAAAGTGCCAACCGACACCGGGGTATTCGGCGGTCATACTGATTTCGGAGCTATGGGCAGATATTGGGATTTCAGGAGCCCCGGCCATGGTGATATAATATTTGAGGAGATCATCAGGGCACTCAACAGGATAAACTATAAAGGACCCTTATCTGTTGAGTGGGAAGACGGAGGAATGGACAGGGAATTTGGAGCAAAAGAGGCATGTGAATTTGTACGCAAGGTTGATTTTCCTTCTTCAAATATTGCATTTGACGCAGCTTTCGAAAAAAAATAAAAGAAATATCATGAAGAAAATAAAAATGGGTATGATAGGAGGCGGTATCGGAGCTTTCATCGGTGATGCACATCGGCGTGCTTCAAGAATATGTAATGACTTTGAACTTGTTGGTGGGGTGTTTGATGTTGACTATGAAAAGAGCATACAGTTTGCAAAAAATGAGGGCATCGCCCCTGAACGATGCTATAAAAGCGTTGATGAACTCATCAGTTCAGAATCATCTTTACCGTCTGACGATCGAATACAGGTTGTATCAATAGTCACTCCTAATGCACTGCATTTTCCTTTTGCAAAAAGCCTTCTTAATGCAGGATTTCACGTGGTTTGCGAAAAGCCTATGACATTGACTATCGGCGAAGCTGAAGAAATTGAGAAACTGGTCGCTGACAAAAAGCTGACATTTGCCCTCACTCACACATATACGGGTTATCCCATGATCAGGCAGATGAGGGACATTATTTCAAAAGGTCTGCTTGGCACAATTCAACGTATTGATGTCCAGTATTATCAGGGATGGATCAATTCAATAATTCATGGAACAGCCAGCAGGATAACAGGGGTATGGAGACTGGATCCTGAACATGCAGGAGCCAGCAGCTGTATGGGCGACATAGGGGTGCATGCCTTTAATCTTATCGAATATACGACTGGCCTTGAAGTAAAAGAGGTGCTCTCCGATCTTAATCCTGTTAAAGAAGATATCAAACTTGATCTTGATGGTACTGTTCTATTGCGTTTCAGCAAAAACCTGAAAGGTGTTATAAGAGCCAGTCAGGTTTGCGGCGGGGAGGAGAATAATCTCACAATAGCTGTATATGGATCGAAAGCCAGCCTCAAATGGGGCCAGGAAAACCCGAACTATCTTTATATGTTAAGCGACTCAGAGCCAACTAAAGTATTCAAACCGGCTCATGGATATAACGATAAGCTTGCCGAGAGCAGCCATACTATGCCTTCGGGTCATCCGGAGGGAATCTATGAAGCTCTTGCAAATATTTATAAAGGTACCGCTAAATCCATAAGAGGCGAAAAGTTTACACCAGGGGAATTTCCGACGGTTCATGACGGAGTGAGAGGAATGAAGTTCATTCATTCTGTTGTTGATTCAAATAAACTGGGTAATATCTGGATAAAGGTTTAAAATAATTTTCGCGCAAAGACGCTAAGACGCAAAGATGAACTGACGAAAAGATTTACTTTGCGACTCTGCGACTTAGCGAGAAATAAAAGGTTATTTTCAATTGAACTGAAAAGTCTCACGAAGGTAATATTTGAGTAAAGGTTTAGATTTTTTTCGCGCAAAGACGCTAAGGCGCTAAGAAGAACTGACGAAAAGATTTACTTTGCGACTCTGCGGCTTAGCGAGAATATTTAAAACTAGCTATCTTGTTTCTTGGCTTTGTTGAGCCAGATGACTTTTTGCTCTGATTTATGAGGCTTCCCTATAATATCTTTATAAAGTTCAGGCCTTCTGGCTTTTATATACCTGCGGCCTCCTGACTGGTCGAGTTTTTCGGGAGTAAGTGTGGCTGTAACAAAATCATCACCAAGAGTCCTGCATTCAGCAATGATATCCCCGAACGGATCTATGATCATTGAACATCCATTCTTCAGCTGATCATCATCCATTCCTATCGGATTTGAAAAAATCACATAAATCCCATTATCATAAGCCCTTGACGGCAGCCATTTCATTAGCCAGCCTCTTCCCTTCATCCCGTCAAATTCAAGTCGCAGTGATGTAGGATCAGTTTCCCTCTCAGCCCATAATTTCGGATCAACGTAACCTGCACCAGGACGAGTTGACGGGGTACACATAGTGACATGTGGCATAAAGATAATATCTGCTCCCAAAAAGGTTGTTGCCCTTACATTCTCTATGATATTGTTATCATAACAGATAAGTATTCCGCATTTCCATCCATGAAGATCGAAAATACAATATTTGTCACCGGGTGTGAGGTAAGGATTTATAAAAGGATGCAGCTTCCTGAAATTTGCCACCAATCCATTCCTGTTCACACAGATATAGGATTTATATAATTTTCCTTCCCTGTCTTTCTCAAAAAGTCCGGCCAGGACATAAATATTGTTATCTGAAGCGATCTCTGTCAGACGTTCTGTGCTTGGTCCGTCAGGGATAAACTCTGCAAGATCACTCATTTCTTCCCTTGAAAGATGCCGGGCAAATGAATATCCAGTCACTGAGCATTCATGAAAAGCTATAGCTTGCGAGCCTTCAAGGGCAGCCTTCCGAGCAAGACTTTCAATTCTCGATAAATTGAACACTTTGTCGCCGCATCGGTTTTCAAACTGAGCGGTCGATATTTTAAGCTTATCCATTTTTTGCAGCCAATCAATAGGCTGATTGGACAGAATTTATTTACTTTTTCTTTTTGAGAAGGAAAAATCCAACGGCACCAACTACTACTACGGCTCCAACAATAATTCCTATCATAGCACCAGTACTCATTCCTTTCTTTTCATCCTCGACCGGATAATAATAAGTCGGCTTTGCATTGGTATCCATGTTAACTGTATCTTTCTTGGGCTTTGGCCTCTCCTGTCCTTTTACAACTGTCAAACCACTAAAAATGAGAAGCATCGTCATTAAAAACACTAAAGCTGATTTTTTCATTCTATAACTATTTATATATTAATTAATTGTATTCGCCAATTCATCATATTTCCTTGCAATGTCAGGGTTTGAATTTCTGTAGGTATCAGCCAGCGCAATTATTGCAGGCTTATATCGAGGATTCATATTCAGGCAGATGGTCAATAATTTTCGTGCCCGTTTTAAATCACTGTCTATCAACAATTCAGACATTCCAACATATGCTTCAAAATATTTTCTATCAGCTTCAATAACTCTTTCATAATATCCAATTGCCTCACCGTTTTTTTTCTGTGCCCTTGCAATGTTTCCAAGATACATTAGAATGGGTTCAAAACCCGGATTTATCGCTAACCCCCTTTTTAAAAGCGAATCAGCTTTATGATATTGTCCATCGTTATATAAAGCAGCTGCAAAATTATAAAAAATCATTTCATCGCTATCATTAATTTTCAAAGCTTTTTCAAAGCAGTCAATTGCCTCCTTGTTCCTCCCTTCATTAAGAGCCAGATAGCCAGCGTAGTCGTCCTTCGATTTTCTTTCAAGAACAGCACCTACAGGGACATTATCAGCATATACGATATGAATAGCATTTAGTGGCGGCCAGATCTTATTCTTTAACTGGAACGGGGAAATGTACCGGTTAGCCACTATTGCATAATCCCAGTCATACTGACTTCTTTCAACATACCTGAAATATGACGTTTCAATTTCGGGGTGATTTCGAAACAGCCATTCCACAGAATATGTGGCTTTGACTTTTATAGTGCCTTTAGTATTCTTTTTTTTGAGATAATCTATGAGCCATCCTGACGCCTCTGTCTGACTGATATAATAGTAATCTGTTTCATAATTTGAATAGGCTCCCTTCAATCCTCCTACAAGCTGATTATAATATAAATAATAATACTGCGGATTGTTTACCATATATTTCAGCGGGTGCAGCGAAAGCAGCAGCGTCAGAATAATAATGGCCCATCTTAAATATCTGCTTTTCAGGTATTCATAAAGACGATAGTAACCGGTTGAAGCCAGTAAAATTATTCCAGGATAAATAAAAAGAAACTGCCTCCACGAAGAATACAGATTCGATTTCTCATAAACGACAAAAAGAACCGGAAATAAAACTGTGAAAATTATAAGGCCATAAAGCAGGGTTTTTTCAGTGTTTCTTTTAACTCGCATAAAAAAAAGACCCGGCACCAATCCTGTCAAAACAATAAACGGAATTGTAATTAACATTGATTTAGGAAGATAGTACCATGGCATATAATCCGACCATTCCACTTTCCCCTCAAAGATCTGTTGAAAAGTTGAAGGAAAATGCGCCATTATCCTATATGATTCGATGACATTTTTTACCGGTCCCTTAAGAGCGAAGGGCCATAAAAGGATGCTTAAGAACCATGCAATAACCGTTATTGAGCAAATAAGGATAAATTTAGTCCTTATTTCAATAAAATCGACTTTGTTATCCCTAAGGTATTTTACAAGATAATATATGATAAAGAAAAAGAACAGGTAACAGATCGAAAGCATTCCGCCCGCTCTGATACTTATAATAAATGCAATACTTGCAGTCAGCAATATTAAATTGAAATAAGAGTGCTTCCTTCCCGATACCAGGAATTTAAGCGTGAAGAAAATACTCGATATATAACCAAGGGCAAAAGGGATATCTTTAAGGTTATTCTGAGAATGACCCATAAAGGTCGGTGAAATTGCAAAAAGGAAAAGTGTAATAATACCTGCTCTATAATCTTCGAGCCATATTGCAAACAGAGCCGTCACCAGAATAACAAGCCATCCGGCGATACTGCTCATAAGATGCCGGAAAAGGTAAACATTATCAATGTTAAACCATTTTATGAGAATTGTGACAATATTATCATAGGACTGTCCGTAATATTTCAGATTTGTCACAGGGGTGTTTAGTGCAGACTGGTCTTTGCCATGGGTTGCAAAAAAATCATACACCGACAGGGAATGATTATAGTGGAGGACTTCATCGCAGCTGATACCTGCATTTTTACTTAAAAGCAGCATCAGAACCAGGAGAAATACAGAAGAAAACCAGAAGATATATTTTAATTTTATTTCCTTCATCATATTTCCGTGGTGCCATCATAGAATTTTTTGACAAAATAGACCGGACGGTTTTGCGATTCCTTATAGTTTCTATAAACGTACTCGCCAACTATTCCCATAAAAATCAACTGAATTGAGCCCAGGAAGTATATACTTAACAGGGTGGAAGACCATCCAATTACTGCAAAACCATACACTTTTGCAATTAAGACATAAATTCCTGCAACCATAAATACGATAGCGCCAATTGAACCCAGTATAAGGCAGAATCGGACAGGGAATCTTGAAAAGGAAAAAATGGCATCAGCCGCCAAAGCAAACAGCTTGCTTATGCTCATCTTAGGTTTTCCCCTGAAACGGTCATCTCGCATATATTCAATATACCCTTGCCTGAATCCTATAAATGTGCGCAGACCTGGAAGATATCTGACTTTTTCTTTCATCGATAAGAGAGCATCAGCTGCCTGACGCTTCATCATGGAGAAATTCCCGGAGTTCTCCATGTTTTTTATTTCACCGATGTACTTAAAAAGAAGATGGAAGAGAACAGCATAATGATCACGCTTGTTTTTGCCTTTCCTGCCTGTTCTTTTACCGCTGACAATATCATAATCTTCCTCGCGGATCTTCCTGTACATTTCGGCAAGCAACTCAGGGGGATCCTGAAGGTCACCGTCCATCATGGCAATAAAGTCTCCTTTAGAATACTCCAGCCCGGCAGTATAAGCTGCCTGGTGACCAAAATTCTTCGATAAGGATAAAATTTTTATATGGCTATTGGTTTTCTGCCACGACAGAATTTTTTCCAGGCTATGATCGGTGCTTCCATCGTCGACAATGATCACCTCATAATCCGAAATAAACGGCTCAATAGATGAAATGGTACGTTTAATCAGTTCATCAATCAGTTTCTCTTCGTTAAATATGGGTATTACCAGTGATAACATTTTTTAATCTCTTACTCTGTGTCCCTCTGTGCTTCTCTGTGACTCTCTGTGTAATTGGTTTAAAAATAAGAACTTGCACAGAGTAAACAGAGCCCTTCCCAAGCTCAGGTTTACACAGAGGTCTACTTTTGTAATCTCATAAGAGCATATTCTGCTTCCTCCTTTAAGTCAGCATTTGAAGCAAGTTCTTTTATCGCGGGAATCGAAAAATCTGATCCCATCCAGCTAAGTTCCCTAAGAAGTAATTTTTTTGAATCAACTGTAGCCGCACCGTTCTGAAGTACTTTGACCATCATTTTTTCAATCTTAAGCATGCCTGTCTGATCTCCAGCAAGGTCACGTATATGACTCTGTATGCATGTAAGATATTTCGTGCTTTTTGCAATGTCGTACTTTCCGATATTATCAAAGGCTTCATCAAGTGATATTGCTTTTAAGTCGGGACGAAGCACCACTTCTGCAGCACTTGGAAAATCCCAGGGGACCTTTTGTGTTACATTACCGGTAACAGCCCATTCTGCACCTCTCTGCAGGGTTGTAATGAATCCTGCACAGTGCATTGACGGACCTCCGCCCTCATCAGCATGCCCCATAGTGGTATGGAATATCCTTCCTTTGCCATAGGTTATAGTCATCAGTACCGGCTCATCCCTCATTGTACCGCCGCCTGCTGCGCTGTCGGCAAAAGCAGTGGCAAGAATTTGCATGTTCCTGCCAGGACCCCGAAGCTGGCTGTACAATTCATCATTGCCATGCAACCATCTTGCCGGGAGGCCTTTAGTTATCGGATGATCAAATATCCGTGTTCTCACCAGGAATTCCCTTCTTTTTCCGTGAGAACCTCCTATACCTGCTGAAGTATCGGTTACAAGCTGGTCATTTTTATAATAAACATATGGACCATCTTTCTGATTACGGTCGCCCCATCCTCCCAATCCGGTCATTTCATTATATTCTTTCCAACCGGGGAAAGAATTATCTGCAGCGTGGTAGATAACCACTCCTCCACCGTTCTTAACATAATCAACAAATGCATTTTTTGTTTTTTCCGACCATGAATCCCCGTTATAGTCGATTACAACCAGCCTGTACTTTGAGAAATCGGGATTGAAAGTATTCATATCGCCTCCTTTTTCCGGGGTGGTCATTATCTCTGCGGAAAACAATCCTGTTTCATTAAGGATCTGTTTCAGAACAGGAGAACTGGCTTTCCAGTTATGATTATTCTGACCCGTTATAATCAGTGTTTTATAGGCAGTTTCATTTTTACAGGCCGACATGAAGGTCATCAAACCTGCAACGATTATAAAAAGTAAAAATTGCTTTTTCATATTGGTTCTTGATTAAACTGTTGGTAAGGCCCATGGTTGGCGGTAAGGACGGCTCAGCAGCCTTGAGGCCATTGGGTTTCCCAGTATCTCTTCTTTATCCGGATCCCATTTAATTGTCTGACCAGTGGTCATGGCGATTTCACCCAGAAGGGCAACAGATATTGCCCTGTAGGCGACATCAACAGGAGCAATCGTAGGTTTTCCTGAACGAACACAATCTATAAAATTCTGCCAATGGTTTTCACTCTTATATAAATGTATTTCATTCTCCCCTATTACTTCGGAAAGGATTTTAGGATCGGAGGCTGAAATAATATCACCACGATCAACATGAATCCAGCCAAGATCTCCATGCCATGTAGTTCCCATTCCGAGAGGAAGTCGTGCTTCATTAGCAACACGCATTTCAATTCCATTTGCATATTTGCAGAGTATATCATAGCCGACAGGAGCATTAAAAATTCCATCAAACGGGTAAACACCGGTTCCTGAGATTTCAATCGGTCCCGTGTGTTCAAGACCGGCTCCCCAGTTGGCAATATCTATATGATGGCCTGCCCAGTCTGTCAGCTCGCCCCCTGAATAATCGAGTATCCAGCGCCAGTCCCAGTGCGATACTCCACGATATGGGACCTTTAAAGCCGGACCGAGCCACATGTCCCAGTTAAGTTCAGGGGGTACCGGCATAACAGGAGGAGTCCCAATACCTTTATCCCCGTCGGGAAGCCCTACTTCAATATATTTTATTTTGCCTGCTCTGCCATTAACAACAAGCTCGGCTCCCCTGTGAAAATTGGCTACAGAACGCTGCCAGCTTCCTGTCTGCCAGATAATATTGTTCTTTTTTACTGCACTAACAATATTCTGGCCATCCTTTATAGTTCTGCAAATCGGTTTTTCTCCGTAAACATTAATTTTTTTATTTGCGGCGGCTGAATAAATTATCCCATGCCAGTGATCAGGCAGGGCAATTGATACAGCATCCAGCTTCTCCTTTTCCAAAAATTCGCGGTAGTCCCCATATGTGCGGCAATCGTTATTATTATTTGCCTTGTTAACAGTCTCCTTGGCTTTTGCAAGATGGAGTTTATCGACATCGCAGACAGCTACAAACTGCAGCTGATTTTTAAGTTTAAGAAAATCATTCATATTGCTCGTACCCTGCGATCCGACACCTATTGAACCAATCACAATCCGATCGCTTGGAGCTATTCTTTTTCCCATCCCGAAAGCTGATGAAGGGATGATCTGGGGAAGCACAAAAGTACCTGCTACAACGGCAGCTGATCTTTTAACAAAATCTCTTCTTGATGATTTGTTTGCCATTTTGCTATTGTTTTGTTTATGATAAAACGTTGTAATTCTGGTCTAAACCGGCGTAGGAGTACCCGGTAACGGTACATCAAAAACCATGTTAACCGGTCCCATTTCAATTTTTGCCGGACCAAGATCCATATCAGATTTGAATATTTCATCCCAGGTAATAAGATGTCCTGTATAAGCGGCTGTCCTTCCCATTATTGCTGTCAATGTTGAAATAGCTGTCTGTTCTGCCTCATTTACATAATTTCCGGTACGGATAGCTTCAACAAGATGCATATGTTCCTGGACATATGGAGGAATTTTAACGGCATTCATGGCATTTCCGTTTTCATCTTTTGGATATTCAAACTGCCACTTTACCTTTCCGTCCAGGTCCCATATTGTGTTAACACAATTTGTATAACCTTCGGTACCCATTATAATTTCCCCGGTTCCGTTGGCGCAGCTGTCTATCTGGCGGCACATACTGTGAGAACTTATCCCATTTCCGTAATCAAAGTCTATGCTGAAAAAGTCATACTGGTCACCTGTCACTCTTCTGGCCCTTCCTCCATAGCCAATGGCTTTTTCGGGGTGTTTGCCAAGGAACCAGTTGATAACATCAATATTATGCACATGTGTATCGAGAATATGATCACCGCTTAACCAGCAGAAATTATTCCAGTTACGGATCATATATTCCATATCGTTCCATCCTTTTTCCCGTTCCCTGAACCATACATGATCCTGGTTCCAGAAAGCCTTGGCAGCTGTGGGTGTTCCAATTGCACCTCCGACCACCTGTTTATAGGTTTCTATATAATCCTCCTGATGACGCCTCTGGGTACCCGTCACAACGCACAATCCTATTGCTGCTGCTTTTTTTGCAGTAGTAATTATCGAACGGATACCAACAGGATCGACAGCCATTGGTTTTTCCATGAATACATGTTTATTATTCTGAACAGCTTCAAGAAAATGATCCGGCCTGAATTTACATGGTGTTGCCAGGATAACGACATCCACTTCGGGAAGAGCCATCAGCTTTTTATATGCATCAAATCCCACAAAACATTTCTCAGCAGGAATCGGCAGTTTGAAGGATTCAAATCGTGCACGGCATGCATCAATTTTGTCCTGGAATACATCTGCAAGTGCAACTATCTCCAGGTCGGGTCCGGCGCTGATAAAATTTATTGCTGCCCCTGTTCCTCTTGCACCCGCACCAACCAGTCCGGCTCTTAGTTTTTTGCCTTTTGGAGCACCTCTCAGGATTGGAGGAAGTCCTAAAGCGTTTAAATCCGGTTTCCTTTTACATCCTGCTATCAAGGCTCCGGCACCTGCTAATCCAAGACCTGCAAGTGCTGTTTTCCCGATGAATTTTCTTCTGTCAATATTCTGCATATGTTTCCCGTTAAAATATTTTTTTATTTTCCTAAAGTGCTGTCCGGTTCACAGATGACCCTGAATCCGACATCGATACAATCAGAATACCACCATATACTTTTAGGCATCTGAGGATCAGTAACCAGCCAGGCCTTTGTCTTTGTAAAATCGCGTGATGCACTTCTTACATCCCTTGCATCACTTTTAAAAGAACCGCCCCGTATCACATGTTCCTGTCCGCTGGCCGGACCCTGAGGATTGACAACTTCAGCTGAATCCTGCTTATATGTATCAGGAGAATAGAAATCAAGACAAAACTCTGCCACGTTTCCCGACATATTTTTCAATCCGAATGGGTTTGCTTTTACCGATTGAGGTTCTTGGGTCTTTGAATTACTGTTTACCTTATATATCACCCTTGATGATATCACAGCTGTATCGGGTCCGAAAATTTTCTTTAACAATCCTGAAGATGTAAATTTTTTCGGGTTGCCCGGGAAGAAATATGGTGTCTCGGTTCCGCCCCTGCAGGCATATTCCCATTCAGCTTCAGTCGGCAGCCGGTACTTTTTGCCGGTAACCTTTGACAGCCACTGACAATAGACATTTGCAGCATGCCATGTCATTGTAATTGCAGGTCTTGAGCCTTTTCCCCACCCCTGGTCAGGCGCTCCCCATGGAGGTGTTGCACCGGTGATTGCATCCACATTCTTTCTTGATACTACTGTCCTTCTGTTCTTCCCTGGGAACCGGTTGCCCTGAAGAATGCCAGATATTCATCCCATGTAACTTCAGTTTTTGCCATCCAGAATTTTGACAGGGTTACTTTCCTCACAGGACCTTCGTCTTTTTTACGCAAAGGCTCATCGTCAGGACTCCCATTCTGAATGTTCCTCCGGGAATTGCGACCATATCGAAAGATACACTGGTCCCCGGTATTTTTTCATTATAGTTTTCAAATTTATCAACCTTAGCAGGTTCCTTGTAGGCTTCCTGTGTCACCGTTGCTGTGACTCCAAAATTTGTGTTATGTGCGTGGAGCTCATTTTTATCGTAATGACCAACATTGAGATGACAGTTTATGCAGCTTAACGGCTCTTTGCTAGTAGTATATAACAGATGTGCATTGCCCCCGTCAAGAGATAATTTTACAGGAAACAGGTTCTGATGACATTCGATGCACGATTTTTCATAGACAAATTCTTTCGCATTTTCAAGTAATTTCTTACCCTCCCAGTTGAACTTTGCACTATCCTTGAAAAAATATCCATAAACATCCTTAAACCCATGTTTTGCTTTGGCGAGAAGGTATCCATGTCCCTCCGGAGGAAGATGGCAATCAACACAATGGACTATATCGCCTGTACGGTTATTAAAATGTGGTGACAATTTCCAGCTCTGATCAGCCATTGGGTGAATATGGCATGAGATACAGTATTTATCAGTGGAAGTATAGGACATTACGGCCTTACCCGATTTCAGAAATATCAGACCTATTATAAAGCCGGCAAGCTATAAGCCAGAACTTTGTCCTTCTTTTAACAAAAGTCTGACTGTGATAATTATTTAAATTCATTTTCCCGGAAAAGATTCAATTAAAACTTGTTAAAGTTAATTGTTTGTCTGATTTTACTACAAAAAAAGGTCACTTTTTCTTCATAATAAATGAAACTTCTCCAAATGCTATTACAGAACCTGTTGCATTATGAATGGTAAAATGATATTCTGTCATTTTTAAAATAATATGACTGGTGATATTTCATTCCATAACCAGCATTACCGACCAATCTAAATGTTAACCGATGCAACTATTATCATGTCTGGATTTTTGAAATATTCTTTTATTTGACAGGCTTAAAAAACAATCCAAATCATGTCAATCTGATATTATTTTTGGCATAAATATTGTTTTTACAATGAAAAGTATATTTTTGTATGTAAAATTATTGAACCGCTATGAAAAAGATTGCCTTTATTTTCCTTGTCACTTTTGTCTCTGCTATTGTGTTAAGTTCCTGCAGTAAGAAGGAATGCCCTGCTTATTCAAAGGGTCATGCCAGGGCTAACACCGAGCAGGCCGGAAGAAATGTTTGACATTTGTTTTGTTCTTTTGTTTCACCCAACCTTACAGGTTAGCAAAAAATGAGAAAGCTGCTTATACTGGCGGTAGTGTTTTTGTCTGGTACAATATCGTTATTTGCACAGGGTGAATTAAATGAACAGCAGAAAGTTTTTTTCCGTAATGAAAAATCGCTAGCCATACTCCTTAATACTGATGGCATAGGTTTCAGCTATCGGGCGGCCAAAAGAATTGATTTCCGCAACAAGAATATTCTGGAAATAGATGCCGGAGATTTAAAGCTCGTAAAAGAATACAAGCAATCGAGTCTGTATACACAGAACGGTTCATTTATTTTTGGCAAACTCAATTCAACTTTTTACCTGAGAGGAGGTTTAGGTCATCAGCATGAGATCTTCAAAAAGGCTGATCTCGGCGGGCTGGCCGTAAGATATTTTTATTCTGTAGGACCTGTTTTGGCAATTTATAAGCCAATCTATTACAAAGTATTGCGCCTTGTAACAGCTAATGAGTATGAAATTGTTGAGCAAAAATTTGATGCTTCAATTGCTTCAGCCCAGGATATTTACAGCAAGGCCTCATTTTTTAAAGGGATTGACGAAACAAAAATAATGCCCGGATTATATGCCAAAGGAGGATTTAACTTTGAATACAGCAAAGAGGATAAGATAATTCATGCAATAGAATTCGGAGGACAGGTTAATGCATTTCCTGTTAAGATTCCGATTATGGCGGGCTCAAATAATAAAGCCATATTTTTATCGCTTTTTGTCAGTTACAGGTTTGGAATAATAGTAGACCCTCTTAATCCTGATTCAGGTAAACTTTCAAATATCTTCAGGAGAAAAAAGAGTGAATGATCTTATAAGATCTTGACTTTCCCAAGGAAAATATTATTTTTGTGTGTCAATTTATTAACTAATTATTTAAACAGATATGTCAAAGATTAAAGTAGGTATAAACGGTTTTGGCAGGATTGGCCGACTGGCCTTCAGGGCTGCCATGCAGAGGAACGATATAGAAATTGTTGGAATCAACGATCTTCTCGAAGTTGATTATATTGCTTATATGCTTCGTTTTGATACCATTCACGGCAAATTCGACGGCAAAGTAGAAGTTAAAGACGGAAAGCTTGTAGTGAATGGACAGAGTATCCGCATAACTTCAGAGAAAGATCCTGCATCCTTGAAATGGAATGAGGTTGGCGCTGAATACGTGATTGAATCAACCGGACTTTTCCTCACAAAAGAAAAGGCAATGGGTCATATCACAGCAGGTGCAAAACACGTTGTAATGTCAGCTCCATCAAAAGATGATACCCCTATGTTTGTAATGGGTGTTAACCAGGATAAATATAAGGCAGATATGCAGTTTGTTTCCAATGCTTCATGTACGACAAACTGTCTTGCTCCGGTTACCAAAGTGCTTCATGACAATTTCGGCATTATTGAAGGCCTCATGACAACCGTTCATTCAACTACAGCAACACAGAAAACTGTCGATGGTCCCTCGCATAAGGACTGGAGAGGTGGACGTGCAGCTTCAGGAAACATTATCCCATCATCGACAGGAGCTGCAAAAGCTGTAACAAAAGTTATCCCGGAACTTAAAGGCAAGCTGACTGGTATGTCATTCAGGGTTCCCACACTTAATGTTTCAGTTGTTGACCTGACATGCCGCCTGGAAAAAGCTGCCAGCTACGAGGATATTAAAAAAGCTATGAAGGCCGCTGCTGAAGGCCCGCTCAAAGGAATTCTCGGATATACTGAAGATTCAGTTGTATCAAGCGATTTTATCGGGGATTCACGCACTTCCATCTTTGATGCCGGAGCCGGAATCTCTCTTAACGATAATTTCGTGAAAATTGTATCGTGGTACGACAATGAGTGGGCCTACTCATGTAAGCTCCTCGACCTCATTGCCCATATGAACACCGTGAAGTAAAAGAAGAGG
>CAVVGP010000090.1:0-6942 GCA_963747625.1 uncultured Bacteroidales bacterium
CACGCGAATCTAAAACCTTAAAGGCGTATATGATTTCGGATTAAAAATAGAAAAGATCAAGAAATAAATCCTGGAAGGTGGGAAAGAATAAACTGGCTAGATGGACTGAGTTAGGATCATATAATAATGTCATCCAACCTGTAATCGGTGATGTTTCAGGTAAAGATCACCCAGTTAAGGGGAGGTGGAATCAGGAACTATTTAAGAACAAAAACCCTATTGTACTTGAGCTGGGATGCGGCAAGGGAGAATATACCGTTGGCCTTGCAAAAACTCTTCCCGGCAAAAACTATATCGGAATTGATATTAAAGGAGCACGGATGTGGAGGGGAGCCAAAACAGCTAATGAACAGAAACTGACAAATGTAGCTTTCCTGCGAACAAGAATTGAATTCATTAATTCATTTTTTTCCGAAGATGAAGTTGATGAGATATGGATTACATTCCCCGATCCTCATCCGGGAGGAAGAAATTCAAATAAGAGACTGACATCTCCCTGGTACCTGAATTCATATCGCCGCTTTCTTAAGGACAAAGGATTAATTCATCTGAAAACTGACAACAAAGAGCTTTACGAATTCACATCTAAAGTTGCCAGCTATAATAACCTGGAAATTGTTAAATCAACAAATGACCTCTATTCTGAAGAGATCGAGACCGTACTTTCGATCCAGACCCATTATGAAAAGATATTTCTTGAAAAGGGGCTGAAAATTAACTACCTCTCCTTAGTGCTGGAAAAAGAAAAAATCATTCAGGATGCCACAGCAAAAGCGAAAAACAGATAGTGATTTTTTCTCTAAGGTATATGATGTAACCCGCTGTATACCTTATGGAAGAATAACTTCTTACGGAGCAATTGCACGATAATCTTGGATCAGCCAGATCAGCTCGTATGGTTGGCTGGGCACTTAATGTCAGCCACAGTAATAAGGAATTCATTCCTGCCCACAGGGTTGTAAACCATATCGGACTGCTTACCGGAAAACATCATTTCGGCAATTCATCTACCATGGAACAACTTCTGGAAAATGAGGGAATAATAATTGAGAATGACAGAATTACCAATTTCAAAGAAAAATTCTGGGATCCATCTAAAGAGCTTTAACAAAATGCAGCCTTTCTGTAATCTCCTCACGTTGATCAGGTCAGGTAATGCAGAGGATATTAATTGGCGAAATTCCAGCCATTGCCAGCAGCTAATTTTTTTATTCATTTTGAATTTTGACAAAAAACTGGTAAACTTGCAGCTTGTTTATATTTAATTTAAATAAAAATAGCAGTAAATAACCGATGTTTTCAAGAGATAAGATATTAAGTGTTCTGTCCACTATCATTCACCCTGAGAAAAAGGAAGATATAGTCTCTATGGGAATGGTATCAGAGGTTGATTCAGACGAGAAAGGAATATCTCTGACTCTTACCCCGGAAAAATCAAATGATCCTTTTATCTCATCGATCAAGAGCATAATTGTAAGAACATTAAAAGAGAATCTGGGACCGGATGCAATAATTACCGAAATAAAAGTCCAGCCTAAGGTAACAGTCGGAAAAAAACAGGAAAAAAACCCGTCTGTTTTATCCGGGGTGTCAAATATTGTTGCAGTGGCTTCCGGGAAAGGCGGTGTTGGAAAAACAACAATTGCTGTTAACCTGGCTATCTCCCTTGCACGTATGGGATTCTCAGTTGCTCTGCTTGATGCTGACATCTTCGGGCCCTCAGTTCCCAAAATGTTTAATGAAGAACTATACAGACCCGAAGTAACCAGGGATGAAAATGGCGACCATATTATACCATTAACCAAATATGGAGTCAAAGTTCTTTCAACAGGATTTTTTGTTGATCCGGCAGATGCAGTAATCTGGAGAGGACCAATGGCTTCCAATTTTCTTAAACAACTTATAACACAGGGAGAATGGGGACAGCTCGATTATCTGCTTGTCGATTTACCTCCGGGGACCAGCGATATTCATCTTACTCTTGTTCAGGAAGTCCCTGTTACCGGGGCTATCGTTATCAGTACGCCTCAGGAGGTTGCGCTTGCTGATGCAATAAAGGGAATTTCAATGTTCAGGAGCAATAAAATTGATGTTCCTGTATTAGGGTTGGTCGAGAATATGTCGTGGTTCACACCAGCAGAACTCCCAGGTAATAAGTACTTTATTTTCGGGAAAGAAGGTTGCAGAAGACTTCTCTGAAAAAATGAATGTTCCCCTGCTTGGGCAGATTCCTCTTGTTCAGAGCATTTGTGAAGGCAGTGATAATGGTGAGCCGATAGCCCTGGGTGATTCAGTCACCGGGAATGCTTTTATGGCGCTTGCAGAAGAACTGGTAAAAAAAGTTGAACAGAGAAACAAAGAAATGGGTCCGACTATTAAACTTCAGATCAATAAATAAAATTACGATAATATGACAGACAATACAATAATTAAAGACCGCGTTCTTAAAGCACTTGAAAGAGTAAGACCTTACCTTCAGTCTGATGGAGGAGATATAGAATTTATTGATGTAACTGAAGATATGACCGTTAAAGTTAAACTTACAGGTGCATGTAACGGGTGTCCATATAGCATGCAGACTTTAAAGGCTGGGGTTGAACAGGCGATAATGAAAGAAGTTCCTGAAATAAGAAGAGTAATCTCAGCCTGAGAAACCACATCCTCTCAATTTTATTTACCTTTGGAATACTATACACAAATTTAGTCAGTTATAGTATTAAAAGTCATATATTGGCTTCAAGCAAAACATCATATAAATATCTGGTGCTTTTGGGATTATCCCTGGTGCTGACATATTGTTCGGTTGAAAAAAACACGAGCTCGACCAGGTTTTATCAGAGCCTGACAGCAAGATATAATATATATTTCAATGGCAATGAGAGTTTTAAAGCAGGCCTGGCTAAAATATCAAAAAGTTATCAGGATGATTATGCAGAATTGCTGAGAGTGTTTGAATACAGCGATCCTTCAACAGTTTCCCTTTGTTCATCTGATATGGAAAGAGCAATACAAAAAGCCTCAAAACTTATTTCCCTGAAATCAATAACTGCAAAACCTGAATTTAAAAATCCCACTGACCTTTCCGAAAAGGATAAGAAACTTCTTGATATGAAAGAGTATAATGAATGGGTGGACGATAGCTATCTTCTTATCGGGAAAGCAAGGTTTTACAAGCATGAGTATAAGGATGCGACTTCAGTCTTTAATTATTGTATTACTGATGCAAACGATCCTTTAATCAAGACTGAAGCAACGATCTGGATGGCAAGAATAAATAATGAAACAGGCAATTACACTGAATCATTCAGAATAATAAATGGGCTGGATATCAAATCTGGTTTTACAAAGTCTTTATTATCAATGTACTATACAACTCTTGCTGATCTTTTCATAAAACAAAAAAGATATACGGAAGCAATAGATCCGCTTGAAAAATCTATAAAATTTGTTTCAGGGAAAAGGGCGAGATACAGGTTTACCTATCTGTTGGCGCAGATATATGAAAAGACCGGTAATTCACCCAGGGCGACCATGCTTTATAGGAATGTCATTGCTATGAATACTCCATATGATGTTGAATTTAATGCACGAATAAACATTGCAGGTGTTTTTGATGTTAACTCAGGTAATCCACAGGAAATCAGAAAGGAACTGGAAAGGATGCTTAATGACTCTAAAAACAAGGAATACCAGGACCAGATTTATTATGCCCTTGGCAATGTATCGATGAAAGAGGGCAAGGAATCGGAGGCACTTGGATTTTACAGAAAATCTGCAACTGCCAAATCACAGAATCAGAATCAGAAAGGCAGATCTTACCTGGCTCTGGCTGAATATTACTTTAAGAAACCCGACTATATGAAAGCCGGAACCTATTATGACAGTGCTGTATATTTTCTTAACCAGAAATATCCGGATTACAGAGCGATAAAAACCAAATCACAAAATCTTAATTTTCTTGTCTCCGAGTTAAAAATTATACAGCGTGAAGACAGCCTTCAGAAAGTGGCAAAGATGCCAGAATCTCAAAGAAACGCACTTATTTCTTCAATTATTGCAAAGGCTGTCAATGACGAAATTAAAAGCAAAGCCTCATCCGGTGTCGACAGGTATAGTCTTGGTCAGTATTACGAAAATGCCCGGCGGGAACAGGGGAATATTGATCAGGAGGGTAAATGGTATTTTTATAATCAGACCGCACTTACTTTTGGCCGGACTGAATTCCGGAAAATATGGGGTGACAGAAAGCTTGAAGATAACTGGAGAAGATCTAACAAGGCAAAAGTCAATAATACACAGGCATCCAACGGCCCAAATGAAGTTGCCCAGAATAAGCCAGACACTGTTACAGCGGAATCAGATTATAAGAAACCTCAGTATTATTTGAAAAATCTGCCATTAAAGGATTCGTTAATCAGAATATCAAACGAGAAAATAGCCAATGCTTTGCTGAATGCCGGTAAAGATTACGCTGAAAGGATTCCGGATAGTACAAGAGCGACTGAAACCTTCGAATCTCTTCTAAATCGGTTCCCTTCAAACGAGCTTGTACCTGAAGCATTGTACAATCTGTATAATATCAACAAAGAAAAAAACCATGCAAAATCAGAAATTTACAGACAACGATTACTCAAAGATTATCCTGATAATGATTTTGCAAAAATCCTGTCAGATCCCTCCTACTACGAAAAAAAGTCAGCTGAGATGAAAATGGTCGAAAAGACTTATGATGATGCATATAACCAATATCTCAGCGAAAATTTCAGCGAAGTAATCAATATTTGTAATGATGCCTTGAAAAAATATCCCCAGGATAAACTTGATCCTAAATTTTTGCTTCTCAGGGCCTATTCAGTTGCCCGGACAAGCGATGTGAGAACTTTCAAGGAAGATCTTGATAGCCTTATCAAGCTTTGGCCGGGAACAGATGAGAGTAAGAAAGCCGAGGAATTAATTGCATACATCAACAAGAAAACACCAGAACTAAAAGTTGAAGAAGATAAAAAAATTGCTACCGAAATTTATGTTGCCGACACAACATCAAATCATGTTTTTGCATTGATCATTAAAGACCCCGGATTTAATCTGAACCAGGCATCATTTGATGTAATAAGTTATAATATTGATAATTTTACAAATAAAAATTATAAAACTGAGGGAGTACTTATTGATAATAAATTTATATTGATCACTGTCTCAGGATTTCCTGATTTTAGCAGGGCGATGGATTACTACCGCAATTTTAAAACTGAAAAGCTTATAAGAAATCCGACCGGGGCAAAAATGATGACTTTTATAATAAGTGCAAATAACCTTAAAGCATTTAAGAACGACAAGAATCCCGATCGCTATCAACTTTTCTTCTCGGAAAAATACTTAAAATGAGGAAAATAAAATTACTTTGGACCGATGACGAGGTGGAAGCACTGAAACCTCACATCCTTTTCCTCGAGGAAAAAGGCTATGAAATTGATACCTGCTCCAATGGTAATGATACAATTGACCTTGTAAGGCAGAACAGGTATGATCTGATTTTTCTTGATGAAAACATGCCGGGGCTGAGCGGAATTGAGACTTTAAAACTTATAAAAGAAGTCCGGACAGATATCCCCGTTGTGATGATCACAAAAAGTGAAGAAGAAGATATAATGGAGGCTGCTATTGGTTCAGAGATTGCAGATTATCTTATTAAACCTGTTAAACCCAAACAGGTACTTCTTGCAATAAAGAAAATTATTGATCAGCGACGTCTTATTACTGAAAAAACAACTACTGATTACAGACAGGAATTCAACAGGATCAGCAACATGATTTCTTTCGCTTCAACCTTTTCCGACTGGACAGAAATATATAAGAAAATAGTTTTCTGGGAATCAGAGCTTGAAAAATCAACCGACCCGGGGATGATTGATATTCTTAAATTGCAGCAGAATGAAGCAAATAATTCATTTTCGAAATTTATTGTTGCAAATTACCTTGACTGGTTGAAACCGGAAAATAAAAATAAACCAATCCTTTCTCCGGCGCTATTTACTCAGAAAATTTTCCCGTACTTAATTCAAAACCGGCCTCTTTTCTTTATCTTAATCGATAATATGAGGTATGACCAGTGGAAAACTATCTCTGCCGAGTTAGCCGGGATTTACAGGATTATTGAGGAAGATCTTTATTACAGTATCCTGCCTACTGCTACACAGTTCAGCAGGAATTCAATTTTCGCAGGATTAATGCCGGCAGCAATTGCCGAACTTATGCCCGGTTTATGGATTAACGATAATGAGGATGAGGGTAAAAATAATTCTGAAGAAGAATTGTTCAAAGAACAGCTTAAACGCAAAGGACTAAAATACAAATGGTCATATAATAAAATAAGCAGCAGCCTGGAAGGTAAAAAAGTTAATGAAAAAGTAAGGTCTATGCTTGATAATGACATCAATATACTTGTTTTTAATTTTGTCGATATGTTATCGCACGCCAGAACTGAAATAAGTATGATCCGCGACCTTGCCAACGATGAACCGGCATACAGGAGCCTTACCCGTTCGTGGTTTATGCACTCATCCTTATTTGAATTACTTAAAACACTATCACATTATCCTGTCAGGGTCATCTTCAGCACTGATCATGGAACAATAAGAGTACAAAACCCTATAAAAATTATAGGCGACAGGCAAACATCTCCAAATCTCAGATATAAAATGGGAAGAAACCTTGATTATGATCCGAAAAAAGTATTTGAACTGATCAACCCTGAAAAAGCAATGCTGCCAAAAACGAATTTAAGTTCAAGATATATTTTTGCCCTTAACCAGGATTTTCTTGTCTATCAGAATAATTATAATCATTATGCTGGTTATTTTAAGGACACCTTTCAGCATGGTGGAATATCGATGCAGGAGATACTGATCCCTGTTGCATGTCTTGAACCTGTTTAATAACAGA
>CAVVGP010000091.1:0-8424 GCA_963747625.1 uncultured Bacteroidales bacterium
TTCCTTAATTTCCTCAATTCTCATTGTCTGAATTTCTTCGGTAATTATTTGGGTCGCCGTAACAAATGAGCTTAAAGGACTTCTGAGGTCATGAGCAATTATTGAAAAGAATTTATCTTTCTCCGCATTAATTAGCTGAAGCTGCTCATTTTTAAGGTTAATCTCTTCCTCTGCTTTTTTACGTTCAATAGCTATTGCAATCTGGCTGCCAATAGAAATGAGAAAATTTACATCGGTTTCGGAATACACATTTTCCTTATCATAATGCTGAAGTACTAAAACCCCAATTACTTTTGAAGGGGTCTGTAACGGAATTCCTATCCATGAAGGAGAATTTGATCCAACCAGTTCTACTTCACCCTGTTCTACCAGCTGATCAAAAATTTCCTGTGTTAAAAGCAATGGTTTTACAGTTCTGAAAACAAACTCTGAACAACTTTTACCCATTGAGGTAGGGCTAGGCATTGAATCAATTTTATCTACGAAATAGGGAAAACTGAAAAGTCCGGTTTCCTGATTATACAAAGCAATGAAACAATTATCGGCGTATACAACCTTCCCCAGTGAGTCATGTATCAGTTTTAAGAGTTCATCGAGATTATCAGTTGATGTAATACCCTTTATAATCTCAAATAAAGCATTGCTTTCTACCTCGCTTCGCTTACGAGCAGTTATATCTCTGGATATTCCAAATGTACCGATTATATTACCGTCGTTATCTCGGAGAGGCATTTTAATAGCTGAAAACCAAGCATCTGTGTGATCCTTTCGTGTAAGTTTTTCTTCTTTTAGAACAGGGTTCCCTGTTTTGATAATTGCCTGTTCATCCTCGTATGCCTGGCGTGCATCCTTCTCAGCAAAAAAATCAAAATCTGATTTACCAATTATTTGTTCGGGATCATCTAATCCGAACGAGAGAGCGTGTGCCTTGTTATTTTTTATGAATTTGCTCTCAAGATCCTTGAAATAGATATGATCACTAAGATTATTCATAAGAGCATTTATAAGGAATTGCTCTTTGGCAAGCTCTTCCTGATCCTTTTTATGGATGGTTATATCCCTGACAACAGTAAGTAAATGAGGCACATCATCAAGGCTGATTATTGATGCTGATAACAATCCATTCAATACGTCACCGTGCTTTGAAAGAAACTTAGCTTCAAAGTTTTTGATATTCCCTCTTTTCTGAATCTCATTAACTAATTTGATTCGGTCTTCAGGGTCGTACCAGATATTCATCTCCAGCGATGTTCTTCCTATTGTCTCACTTTCGCTGTAACCTAAACTATTTGTAAAACCGTCATTAATAGAAACATACATTCCATCAGAAAGCCTGTTTATATTAATGGCATCAGGACTCGTCATATAAGCTATCCTGTATTTTTCCTCGCTTTTCCTGATATCTGTTTCTGCTTGTTTCAGCCTTGTTGTTTCTTTCTCATATAAGTCCTTCAATGAATCATATTCCTTCTGCAAAACTCTGAGCTTTTCAATAAGGTCTGCCTTTGACATTTCCCCGGTGTCCATGATAATTCTCATTTTATATAAAAACGAAAGATACAATAATTAAGTTTCAGTGGCATTCTGATAATATCTCATGCAGCGAAGCTTTTTATGGTATTAAGAAACGAAATTGTTGCTGATATATTGAATAGCAATAATGAAATAGTTAACATTGAATTTCAATATTTTATCTTTTCAGATTTTCAAATTCCCGACCTTAAACAAATTCTTACTACATTTGCCGCAACTAAAAAAAGTATGATTTACGATATTAAGCCCGGTATTAAAGGTCTGATTTTTGATCTCGATGGAACACTGGCCGATACTATGCCATACCACTTCAAAGGTTGGCGAATGGCCTGCCAGAAATTTGGAGCCGATATAGATACAGCTTTTCTAAGAAAGCACACTGGAACTCCAGGATGGATAATTGCCAGTGAAATAATCAAAAAATGTAAACTTAATGACAGTGTTACGATTGACCAGATAATGGCAGAAAAGCTTATTGAATTTTATAAAGAACAGCATCTTGTTAAACCAATAGTTCCCGTTGTTGATATTGTAAAAAAATATTATGGGATACTGCCGATGGCAGTAGGAACTGGAGGCCACAGGGAAGCTGTCGAACGGACACTGGTTATTACTGACCTCAGAAAATATTTTGATATTATCATTACTGCCAACGATGTGGAGAATTTCAAACCGCATCCAGAAACTTTTCTTAAATGTGCAGCCCAAATGAATATTGAACCGGAATTCATTGAAGTCTTTGAAGACGGAGACCTGGGTATTGAAGCTGCTTTAAGTGCAGGAATGTATGCCACGGATGTCAGATCGTGGTATGATTCCAACTGGTAAATAAAAAAAGCACAGAGGCACAAAAGAACAATGACTCAAAAAAGAACACATTTTATTTGATTAGTGACCTTTGTATTATGAACCGTTGTGCCGTTGTGCCGTTGTGCCGTTGCGCCGTAAAGCCTTTTAACTCTATACCAAAATTTTGGTGGTCAAATTCGTAATACTGGTTTTGATTGCTTCAAATGGGTTACCTTCGCCAGCATTGTCCTGCTCAACAAACATATATTTCATCCCTGCTGTTTTTTTAGCGGCAAGGATTCTCTTGAAATCAATTAATCCTGTACCGACAGGAGCGAAATCATCTACCCCATTAGTGGTGTATATAGGTGGCTTCTTGGTCAACATATCTTTCATATGGAAAAGCTGGAACCTGCCAGGATATTTTTTGAATATTTCTACAGGGTCCTGTCCGGCCTTTGTAGCCCAGAAAAGATCAAGCTCCATGGTCGTTAGGTCTTTGTCCAGCTCAGGCAAAAAGACATCATAATAGGGGATCTTACCTTCGACAGTAGCGAACTCGAAATCGTGGTTATGGTATCCGAACTTAACTCCGAATTCTTTCATGATCTTAGCAACCTTATTCCATTCAGCCACCATTTTCTGATATCCTGATATCGATTTGCGATCAGCCTCTTCAATCCATGGCTGCATACAATATTTTGCACCAAGTTTTGCATGATCTTCCGCCATCTTCCTGGCTTCATCGGTGGTTATTCCTTTTGGATCCACGCCAGCATGACTACTCATTATTTCCATTCCCAGGCCATTAACCAGTTTCTTGAATTCAGAAGGTTCATAGCCATAAAACTTACCATTGACATAATTAGCCAGCTCGACATATTTATAACCTATATCAGAAACCTTTTTCAGCGAACCGGGAACATCTTTATCCATGGCGTCCCTAATAGTATACAGTTGCAACCCTAAACCGAATTTCTTAAGGTCAGTATCTGGTTTGGCAAAGGCAGGTATTGCTGAAGCTTTCAGGTTACTGTTTGAAATAACGAAAGCACCTAAAGCCCCTGTCGCAGATAGCTTTAGGAATTCCCTTCTTGATTGTTTTGTTTTCATAGAAATGCAATAAATATTTATAAAAATGAAATTATTGATTCTTAATAATAGCTATATAAAAGTTAAAAGTCAATCAACCTTCGCTACCTTCTTCGCAATACTATGGAGGTCAAAGATAGATTTGGTGGACTAAGAAAGTTAAAAGATAAAAGTAACATAAAAAGGTTAAAGACAAAAGCAAAATTTAAAAGTTAACTTTGATATTATTATTATTAACAGTTAATCGGAAACAATAAATTGAATCAGATAATTAAGACTTCCGATGGTTCACATACGATTTATGTTCCTGAATTAGATGAGCACTATCATTCAATACATGGGGCCGTTCAGGAATCAACATTTATTTTCATCAGGAACGGTTTCGATTTTTGCAAATCTGATCCTCTGAATATCCTTGAAGTAGGTTTTGGTACCGGATTAAATACACTTCTTACTGCAATCAGAAGTAATAGTGGAACAAGAAGAGTCAAGTATACAACATTGGAGAATCATCCGCTCGACCCTGAAATCATAAATTCATTGAACCATCATTTATTTGCAGGAGAAGATGGCATGGAAATTTTTCAGTTAATCCATTCATCTCCGTGGAATATAAATGTAAAGATCTGCAGGAACTTTAGTTTGGAAAAAATTGAAACTGATTTCACCAGGGAAAGACTTACAGGCAGATATGATCTGATATATTTTGATGCCTTCGGACCTGATAAACAACCTGAGATGTGGACAAGGGAACTTTTTGCAGGAATTTCAATGGTTACAAATAAAAATGCCATATTTGTCACTTATTCAGCCAAAGGTGAAGTTAAAAGAAACCTTAAAGCATGCGGGTTTGAAGTGTCCTTACTTCCTGGTCCACCCGGGAAAAGACAGATGATCAGGGCAGTAAAAATTTAAAATTTATTTTTCGATGTTTTTTTGCGTTCCCTAAAGTATTATCTTAGCGGAAATTTTAAATTTAAAAATGTATCATATGAAAATCAAGGGATTAATTGTATTGACAGGTGTAATAGCTTTAATGCTAAGCTCTTGTGGAAAAAGTTCTCTCAAAAAATCAAACCTTAAAAGTAAAGAAGATTCATTGTCCTATGCTTTCGGTATTGTAAATTATAATGCTTTAAAGACTGACAGCCTGATCCTCGATCCAATGGTAGTTGCGAAAGCAATGATGGATGGTAAAGAAGGAAAACCACTGATGGCTGACGACATTGCACGTGCATATATCATGGTCTTTATTAATAAACGTGAAGCTGTTAAAGCTGCAAAGAAGGCAGAAGTTGATAAAGTGAAGTATAAAGATTATATTGAGCAGAATGAGGCATTTCTTGCTAAAAACAAAGAGAAAGCGGGAGTTACCACGACTACCAGCGGACTGCAATATGAAGTAATTAAAATGGGAACAGGTCCAAAACCGACTGCCAAGAATACTGTAAAAGTTAATTATGTAGGATCACTTATTGACGGAACAGAATTTGATTCTTCTATAAAAAGAAAAGAACCTGCAACATTCCCGGTAGCCGGTGTAATACCCGGTTGGACTGAGGCATTACAACTTATGCCTGTAGGTTCAAAATTCAAACTCTATCTTCCGGCAGCATTGGCTTATGGAGCAACAGGAGCAGGTGAGGTTATAAAACCATATTCGACACTTATTTTCGATGTTGAACTTCTCGAAATTGTTAAGTAATAATGACTACAGCAGAAATACAAACTGCAAAGGGTACTATGATGGTCAGCTTCTTTGAAGCTGACGCACCAGGTACTGTCGATAACTTCATCACACTTGCGAAAAAGGGGTTCTATGACGGACTTGCTTTTCACAGGGTAATTCCGGATTTTGTCATTCAGGGAGGCTGCCCGTTTTCCAGTAATATGAGCGATCCCAGGGTCGGAACAGGTGGTCCGGGTTATAAAATAAAATGCGAATTAACCGGTAATAATCAGTACCACGACAGAGGTGTTCTGTCTATGGCTCATGCTGGTAGAAACACAGGTGGTTCACAATTTTTCATTTGTCATAGCCGTACCAATACCAAACACCTCGACAGACAACATACTTGTTTCGGAAAAGTATATGAAGGACTCGATGTTATTGATAAAATACGTCAGGGCGATAAGATTGAAAAGATTATTATTCACGAAGAATAAACTGAAATGGCATTTGAAATAACAGGAAAAATAATAGATATCTCTCCTGTAAACCAGGTAAGCGATAAATTTAAGAAACGTGAATTTGTTATCGAGAAAAAAGAAAGCGGTGGATCTGCAGTATTTATCGATTACATCAAATTCCAGCTGCTACAGGATAAATGCGACCTTATTAATGAATCTTATCTTAACGAAGATGTCAGGATATGGTTCAATCTTAAAGGCAACAAATGGGAACGCGATGGCAAAGTCAACTACTTTACCAACCTTGATGCCTGGAAGATTGAAAAGACCTCTTCTGCTATAAAGGATCAGACTGTACAGTCACGTCCTACTCTTGAAGATATTCCGCCTGAAAACGATGAGTTAAGTGATTTGCCATTCTGAAAAAACAATAAAAGCTGTTCCGTTCCCGGGCAGCTTTTTTAAAATATTTTTATTATGAAGAATATTTTCATTGCGGCTCTTGTTTTAGTGAGTGCCTATGCTCAGTCGCAGGACTTATCTGTCAAACTTTTACCAAACTCTCGACAGTTTGAGATTCCCTACAACAGGTTGATACAACCTGCTGGTACGCTTGTAACATTTGGCGATGCCTCAATTGAAAATCATGCACTTGATGCCGCACTTTCTCCTGATGGAAAATGGCTTGCAGTTGAAGAGAGATTTAGCATCGTATTTATAAGCACTTCAAATAAAATGGTAAGATTTGTGCTCAGGAACAATGAGCAGATGTATCTTATGGGAGGAATGAACACATATTCAGGAATAACATGGCATATGACTAAAACCGGCCCTGAAGTAATATGGAGTGTAATTGGATCAAAAGACCGTTCATTTGTTGCATCAGCTTCATGGGATGGAACAAGTGCTGTATTCGGCCGTCTGTTTGAGTACAAAGCTTCACCGGGAGCCGACATGGCACTGCCAAATGAAATCCTTATAACAAAAGAATCATCCGGGGAATACCTTTATGTCGTTCTTAACGGGAACAATCAAGTTATAAAACAGAATCTTATAACCGGTGATACAATCTGGATATCGAAAACAGGTGTTGCACCTTATGGAATTACTATTGCTTCCGAAAAACTTTATGTTACAAATTGGGCCGGAAGAACTCCTGAAAATGATGATAAAGAGGTGGCAGGAGTTCCCTGGGGCCTTGCAAGGGTAAACAATAAAACTGCAGGAGGCGCAACAAGAGAAGGAAGTGTCACGGTAATAAATCCGGTAAATGGTAAAATTATCAAAGAGGTAGTGGTTGGACTCCATCCAAATGAAATAATAAGTGATAAGACCGGAAATTATGTTTATGTAACAAATTCAAACAGTGATAATGTTACTGTCATAAATACAGAGAAAGATGAGATCGCTGAAACAATAAGCGTAAGACTTCAGCCTGAAATAAATCCTTATTTCGGTGATTCACCAAATGGTCTCTGTCTTTCGCTCGACGGCAGGCTTCTTTATGTGGCAAATGGAATGGATAACGCACTTGCTGTAATTGAACTGGGGAATAACAGCTATGCAAAAGCGAAGAACCCTGAAAGTAAAGTTATAGGTTTTATTCCTACAGGAGCTTATCCTTCAGCCGTAACAATATCAAATAAGGGTTATCTCTATGTTTCAAACCTGGAAGCTGAAGGTGCACGCCTTGGAAAACCAATGAAAGACGGTTATATGATTTATAACTCGCACAACATGCTGGCTTCAGTATCAGTGATTCCTGTTCCCTTCACAAAGGAACTTAGCGCATACACCGATACCGTTATTGCCGTAAATAATCTTACCAGGGCAATAAGTGCAAGGGATAAACCAAGGAAGGATGCCTTGCCCCAGACTGTTCCTGAACGAATAGGAGAACCTGCCTTATTTAAGCATGTGGTTTATATTATTAAAGAGAACAGAACTTACGATCAGATCGTTGGAGATATGAAACAGGGCAACGGAGATCCGGCATTGTGCACATATGGAGCTGATATCACGCCAAATACTCATAAACTGGCTGGAGAATTTATGCTACTCGACAATTTCTATGTTTCAGGAAAATGCTCTGCTGAAGGTCATCAGTGGACTGATGCATCAATTGTTACTGATTATATTGAAAAGAATATGAGGGCATGGTTCAGAAGTTATCCTCACGTTCAGACCGATGCTCTTGTTTATGCTCCGACCGGATTCCTCTGGGACAACGCACTCAGTCACGGGAAATCTGTAAGAATATACGGAGAGGCTTCCTCTCCAAAATTCGACAATAAACTTAAATGGGCTGATATTTATAAAAAATATAAAAACGGGGAAAAAGTTGAATTCACAAATGTGACAACAATAGAGAATGTTAAAAATATACTCTGCCAGACATATCCCTCATTTGGCAACCATGAATTTTCAGATGCTATGCGTGCTGATGCTTTAATAAAAGAATTGAATACCTACAATTCTATGCGCGGAGACAATCTGCCGGAGCTTATGATAGTAGCATTACCAAATGACCATACTGCCGGAATGCGCCCGGGATCTCCCACACCACGGGCTATGGTTGCAGACAACGACTATGCCCTCGGACGAATTGTGGAGGCATTTTCAAAAAGCCGTTTCTGGGAAAATACTGTAATATTTGTTGTTGAAGATGATTCTCAGAGCGGCTGGGACCATGTATCCGCTTACCGCACAGTTGCTTTGGTAATAAGTCCGTATTCACGACTAAAAAAGACCATTCATACTTACTATACGCAACCTTCAATGGTAAGAACTGTTGAACAGATATTGGGTTTGCCACCAATGAATATAGAAGATGCAATAGCTAATACTATGAAAGATTGTTTTGGGAATAAGCCCGACAAA
>CAVVGP010000092.1:0-8072 GCA_963747625.1 uncultured Bacteroidales bacterium
CCGGAAAGAAGGAGTGTCGCCTCAGGAAATAGTTGACAGGTACCATGAAATGAATAAAAAGGCATTTAAAGATTTTGGAATTGCCTTCGATATCTACTCACGAACATCGAATAAAGTACATTATGAAACTGCTTCAGGGTTCTTTAAAACTCTATATGAAAAGGGTGAATTCACAGAAAAAACCTCTGAACAGTATTATGATGAGGAAGCCTCCTGTTTCCTGGCTGACAGGTATATAATGGGGACATGCCCTCACTGCGGAAATGAGAACGCCTATGGCGACCAGTGTGAAAAATGCGGATCTTCCCTGAGCCCAAATGAACTCATTAATCCTCACTCCACAGTAAGCGGGAGTAAGCCGGTGTTGCGTGAAACACTTCACTGGTACCTCCCTCTTGACAAATATGAACCATGGCTTAAAAAGTGGATCCTCGAAGATCATAAAGAGTGGAAAGCAAATGTTTACGGACAATGTAAATCGTGGCTCGATCAGGGATTGCAGCCAAGAGCAGTAAGCCGTGATCTTGACTGGGGTGTTCCGGTCCCGCTGGAAGGCGCGAAAGGAAAAGTTCTTTATGTCTGGTTCGATGCACCGATAGGTTATATATCTGCTACAAAAGAACTTACTCCTGACTGGGAAAAATACTGGAAGGATAAGGAGACAAAAATGGTTCACTTCATCGGAAAAGATAATATAGTGTTCCATTGTATCATATTCCCTGCAATGCTTAATGCCGAAGGCAGTTATATCCTCCCTGATAATGTACCGGCTAATGAATTCCTGAACCTCGAAAACGATAAAATATCAACTTCGCGAAACTGGGCAGTATGGCTTCATGAATATCTCGAAGATTTTCCAATGAAACAGGATGTTCTGAGGTATGCGCTCTGTGCCAATGCACCCGAAACAAAAGACAACGATTTTACCTGGAAGGATTTTCAGGCACGAAACAACAACGAACTTGTTGCAATTCTAGGGAACTTTGTCAACCGGACCCTTGTACTTACCAATAATTATTACGACGGAAAAGTCCCTGCGCTGGGCAAAACAGATTCAAATGATGATTTTGTACTTAAGGAGATCAACCGGTTTAAAGAAAATGTGGAGACGTGTCTTGATACTTACAGGTTCCGTGAAGCATTGAAGGAAGCAATGAACCTGGCACGACTTGGCAATAAATACCTGGCTGATGCTGAGCCATGGAAGGTTATCAAAACTGATCCTGAAAGAGTTAAGACCATTATTAATATAGCGCTGCAGATAACTGCAAACCTGACGATTATATGTGAGCCATTTCTTCCTTTCTCAATGGAAAAATTACGTAGACTGATTAATTTAGATGAATTAAAATGGGAAAATGCAGGTAAATCAGAGTTGCTGCCTCCCGGCTATTCAATAAGTAAACCGGAATTGCTCTTTGAGAAGATTGAAGATGAAGAGATAAAACGCCAGGTAGATAAGCTGCTTGCAACAAAAAAAACCAATGAAGAAAACAATTCAAAAACCTTACCCGGTAAAGAACCTGTCACATTTGACGATTTTACTAAAATAGATATCAGGACAGCTACCATTCTTGAAGCAGAAAAGGTCCCCAAGACGACTAAACTGCTTAAGTTAAAAATTGATACCGGGATCGATATACGAACTATTGTATCAGGTATTGCGGAATATTATGAACCTGAAGCAATCATAGGCAGGCAAATATCAATAGTCGCAAACCTGGAACCCCGTAAGATAAGAGGTATTGAGTCGAAAGGCATGATTCTTATGGCAGAAGATAAAGATGGAAAATTAGTTATGGTTGCCCCTACGGATAAAGTAAGTAACGGGAGTACGATTAAATAACTATCTCTTTTTCGAAACCCAGGTTCCTGGAAATTTTTTTGAGATGCTGTCTTTTTTAGTCACAGCAGTAGTGATATCATTGCAAATCATTGCACAAACTCTATAGAACCCGTTATCACCGGTAACTATCTCAGGTATAAATCCCTCTTCTTTCAACATATTTACTTGTGATTCAGCGTTATCTTTTGATTTGAAACTACCCGTAATTATGAAATATTTATTTCCTGCTGAAGTAACCGGTATGACCTCTTTAGGTGCTTCATTCACAACGGGGACTGGTTTTATTTTCTCTTCTGCTTTTGGCACTTCTATATTATTGCCCTCGTCCACAGCTTTCTTATTATTCTCAAATTCAGCCGTAACAAGCGGATTCATAGTAGTTGATTCAACTTTTGCTTTGAAAAAATCAGTTTTCCACGGAACTACAACCATAAGTGAAAGCAGGGGAATTATTACAGCAGCCCGCCAAAGAGCTTTTCTTAAGGATGCCTGCCTTACTGAATCTTTATCCGGATGGCTTATGATTCTTTTTCTTACATCATATCCTTCAAGAGGCAAACATTGGAATGGTTCAAGCCCGTAAGAATCAAGATGATAATTTGCATTCACTGTCGGGCTCAAACTGAACATTGCCCTCCTGGTTATTCACAAAACTTCCGATATTATCAAAAACAACTTTCTCCCCCTTTTCAAGTTTCTTCCGAAGTCCGGTAACAAATTCTTCAACTATACTCCTGGCATCAGTATAGTTGATTCTTGAAGAAACAGAGATTCTTCCCACCAAAAGGCCATCATTATGATTTAGATTCCTGTTAAAAGAAATTTGTTTTACAGGCGGATAAAAAGTACCTGTGCTTCTGTCGATCCTGGCAGGTGTATAGTTACATATAAAACCACCAAACCCGGGAACAATGACACAATCATGTCCGAATAACAGTTCCCTTATAAAAGCAGTTACATCCACCTCTGATATCATTTTAATTAATACAAATTTAAGTAAAAAAAAGTTAATCTCAATATTTATAAAGGAACGTTTCATTAAAATCCTTCTAGCTATAGGAGAAGATAAACCTAGACTTGCTTTCCTGCTATCTCCCAGAATAAGGCATAACAACATATGGATTAAAGGCCAGATCGGGTCTGGGATTAATTCTTAAAAAAATATTATCTTCGTATTTCTAAATTTTCAGCTAAATGAGAGAGATACAGATGGTAGATCTGAGGGCTCAGTATGAAAAGATTGGACCGGAGATAGATAATGCGATAAAATCTGGTTCTGTCATCAACAGCTTTTATTAAAGGCCCTGATGTAAAGCTATTTGAAGAAGAACTTCAGAAATTTATGGAGGTAAAATATGTGGTTTCGTGGCAAACGGAACTGATGCACTGCAGCTTGCCATAATGGTTCTTGGACTGAAACCAGGAGATGAGGTCATAACAACTAACTTCACTTTTATATCAACAATTGAGGTTGTTGCCCTGCTTGGTCTTAAGCCGGTTATCGTTGATCCTGATCCCGGAACTTTCAATATTTCTCTTGAAGCGGTCCGAAAAGCTATCACACCAAAAACAAAAGCAATCGTTCCTGTTCATCTATTCGGGCAATGTGCTGACATGGAAAGCATTATGGAACTTGCTGAAAAACATGGTCTTTTTATCATCGAAGACGCTGCCCAGGCAACAGGTGCTGATTATATTTTTAAAAATGGAACAAAAAGAAAGCAGGAACTATCGGACATATCGGAACAACATCATTTTTTCCATCCAAAAACCTGGGTTGCTATGGTGACGGGGTGCTATTTATACCAACGATGAAGACTTTGCCGTGAAACTCAGAAGCATCGCAAATCATGGAATGAAAATAAGGTATCATTATGATGATATAGGTGTCAACTCAAGACTGGATACCATCCAGGCAGCAATTCTCAGGGTAAAACTTAAACATCTTACAGAATTCAATATTGCCAGAAGAATGCGGTTGCCGATTCCTATGATAAAGCATTTGCAGGTGTGGTTCAATTTCAGTCCCTGAAAGAGTGAATTATTCTTCGCATATCTTTCATCAGTATACAATCAGAGTCAGAAACGGAAAAAGAGATGAACTGAAGAAATATCTGGAATCAAAAAAGATCCCTTCAATGGTTTATTACCCGGGCCTCTTCATATGCAAAAAGCCTATACTTATCTTGGTTATAAAGAAGATGAATTTCCTGTAACGAAGGCACTGTGTAAAGAGGTACTTTCTTTACCCATGCATCCCGATATGGAAAGGAACAAATTGATTATATTGCACTTAATGTTCTAGAATTCTTCAATAAATAATTATAATGGAGAAGGAATATTTTGCCCACGAAACAGCAGTCATAGACGAGGGCTGCAAAATTGGAAAAGGAACAAAGATCTGGCATTTCAGCCATATTATGACAGGTTCGGAAATAGGTGAAAATTGTAATATAGGACAGAATGTTGTCATTTCACCTGGGGTAAGACTTGGGAAGAATGTCAAGGTTCAGAATAATGTCTCAATTTATACAGGTGTCATCTGCGAAGATGATGTTTTCCTGGGCCCATCAATGGTATTTACAAATGTAATTAACCCGCGAAGCGCAATAATCAGAAAAGACAGCTACTATCCAACAATTGTGGAAAAAGGCGCTTCAATAGGAGCCAATTCGACGATTGTATGCGGAAATAAAATCGGACATATTCATTTATAGGAGCAGGCGCTGTTGTTACAAAAGATGTAAAACCTTATGCTCTTGTAGTTGGCAATCCTGCCAGACAGACAGGATGGATGAGCGAATACGGTCATAAGCTTAATTTGATCATGACGGATTTGCCTCCTGTCCCGAAAGTGGAGAGAGATATAAGATTGAAGATGGCAAAGTTTCTAAAATAATTTAGTATTTTTATACACTCATTAACAGAAGATTGTATGACAGAAGCTCCAAAAAATTTCGGAATAATAGGTGTGGCAGGTTATATTGCAGTCAGACATCTTCATGCAATTAAGGAGACAGGCAATAATCTCCTTGCAAGTCTCGACAAATTTGACAGTGTCGGAAGAATTGATAGTTATTTCCCTGAAAGTGATTTCTTTGTTGAGTTTGAAAGATTTGACAGGCATTTTGATAAACTTAAGAGGACCGGTACAAAAATTGATTACGTAAGCATCTGTTCACCAAATTATCTTCACGATTCTCATATCAGATTTGCTCTGCGCCATCATGCTGATGCGATCTGTGAAAAACCTATTGTGCTGAATCCGTGGAATGTAGATGCACTTCAGGAGATTGAGAATGAAACTGGTCATAAAATCTATACTGTTCTTCAACTTCGTCTTCACCCTAAAATACTGGAACTCAGGGATAAAATAAAGAACGGACCTAAAGATAAAATCTACGATATTGATATGACATATGTGACCAGCAGGGGCAACTGGTATTCAATTTCATGGAAAGGTGATATTCAGAAATCAGGCGGATGGCTACAAATATAGGAATCCATTTTTTCGACATGCTTAGCTGGATCTTCGGAAATTCCCGGAAAAATATTGTTAATATTTCTGAGCCAAATAAGGCTGCAGGTTACCTGGAACTTGAAAATGCAAGGGTCAGATGGTTTCTGAGCCTCGATTATAATGATATTCCGGCTTCAGTTAAGGAGTCCGGAAAAAGAACTTACAGGTCTATCACAGTTGACGGGTCGGAGATAGAATTCAGTGAAGGTTTTGCTGACCTTCACACCCTGACTTATAAAGAAATACTTGCAGGAAGAGGATTCGGACTTAAGGAGGCACGCCAGTCGGTAGAAACAGCTTATACAATCAGAAATTCAAAACCTGTCGGACTTAAAGGAGACTATCATCCAATTTTAAAAACAATATAATCTATGTACGATAAACTTTTAAATAAAGAGACTAAACTTTCAGTCATTGGCCTTGGTTATGTAGGCTTACCGATCGCGCTCGAATTTGCAAAACAGATCAGCGTTGTCGGCTTCGACATCAAACCCGAAAGAGTCGAACTGATGAAAAAGGGAATTGATCCCAGTAATGAACTCTCCCCTGAAGCATTCATGAATACCGATATTGTACTGACAAGCGATCCTTCAGACTTAAAAAGTGCATCATTCCATATTATTGCTGTTCCGACTCCCACGACAAAAACCAACCTGCCCGACCTTACACCAGTACTTAAAGCATCCGAAACAGTTGGCAGAATTCTGAAAAAAGGAGATTATGTAGTTTATGAATCGACAGTGTACCCGGGATGTACAGAAGATGATTGTATTCCTGTACTTGAGAGATATTCTGAATTAAAATGCGGAACTGACTTTAAAGTCGGGTTTTCTCCTGAAAGAATAAACCCGGGAGACAACAATCATACTCTGACCAAAATTGTAAAAGTCACAAGCGGATGCGATGCTGAATCGGCTGAAAACATAGCAAAAACATATGAGCTTATCATCAAAGCAGGTGTTCACAGGGCAAGCTCTATCAAGGTTGCTGAATCAGCAAAGATTATTGAAAATACCCAGCGCGATATAAACATCGCTTTTATGAATGAACTGTCAATTATCTTTAACAGGCTGGGAGTTAATACATTTGAAGTGCTGGAAGCAGCAGGGACAAAATGGAACTTCCTTAAATTTTATCCGGGGCTGGTAGGAGGACATTGTATTGGGGTTGATCCTTATTATCTCTCGTTCAAAGCAAAAGCTCTTGGGTATCACCCTCAGATGATTGATTCAGGAAGGTTCGTAAATGATAGCATGGGAAGATATATAGGTAAGCAGACGGTCAAAAAGATAGTAGCATCGGGTAAAAATCTTAAAGGCTCACGTGTCCTTATCATGGGTATAACCTTTAAGGAAGACGTCACAGACATCCGCAATTCTAAAGTAATGGATATTATCAATGAACTGGATGATTTTGGAATATCTGTTGATGTTATAGATCCGGGAGCAGGAACAAATGAGGTAAAAGAAGAATATCAGATTGAGCTGAAGAAACAGCCTGCAGGCAAGTATGATGCAATAATCCTGGCTGTAAGCCATAAAGAATACATGAAACTTGATGAATCATTTTTTACACCGCTTCTTAATAAGGATGGAATTGTTGTCGACGTAAAAGGTGTTCTCCGGGGTAAAATTAAAAATCATTCATACTGGAGCCTGTAAATGAGTAAAAAAATCCTGGTAACCGGGGGAACAGGATATATTGGTTCCCATACTACAGTTGAACTTATTGAAGAGGGCTTTGACACCTTAATAATTGATAACCTCTATAACTCTGAAGCAAGTGTTGCAGACAGAATTGAGAAAATAACCGGTGTAAAACCTCACCTCGAAGTATTCGACCTGTGTAACCAGGAAAAACTTGACAATTTTATACGGAAACACAAAGACATCTCTGCTGTCATTCATTTTGCAGCCTATAAAGCAGTTGGAGAATCGGTCAATAAACCACTTGACTATTACCGGAATAACCTATCTATCGCTTATTAACCTGCTGGATGTAATGAAACGCTATGGCATTCCCAGCCTGGTATTCTCCTCCTCATGTACTGTTTATGGACAACCGGAAAAGTTACCGGTAAATGAGGATGCCCAGTTGCAACCTGCCATGTCGCCATATGGAAACACAAAACAGATAGGAGAAGCAATAATCCGGGACACAACAATAAGTGATAAGAACATTAAAGCAATTTCATTAAGATATTTTAATCCGATAGGGGCGCATCCTTCTGCCCTGATAGGAGAATTGCCCGGAGGGGTACCGGAAAATCTTGTCCCGTTTATAACCCAGACCGGATATGGTTTAAGAGAAGAACTTAAAGTTTTCGGTAATGATTATGACACGCCTGACGGATCCTGCATAAGAGATTATCTTCATGTTGTAGATCTTGCAAAAGCGCATGTAATAGCCATAAAAAGACTTATTGAAGGCAACAATAAGACTAATTATGAGATTTTTAACCTCGGCACAGGCAAAGGTGTATCAGTTCTTGAGGCAATTGAATCATTCGAGCGTGTTACCGGAATAAAATTGAAATACAGGATTGTGCAGAAGAGCAGGCGATATTGAAAAAATCTGGGCCGACCCCTCTTTTGCTAATAAAGAACTTGGCTGGAAAACATTAAGTTCTCTTGATGAGGCAATGAAAACAGCCTGGGATTGGGAAAAGAATATAAGAAATAATAAATTATAATCATGAAACGGACT
>CAVVGP010000093.1:0-5798 GCA_963747625.1 uncultured Bacteroidales bacterium
TATCCAGTATTCTGACCCTGGAACGCTGAAAAGTTCATAAAGATTATCGGTCGTCGGATCAAAATATACGGTCCCGGGTCTGTCAATCTTAAATTCCCTGAAAACCGTACGGATTAGATCTGCAATTTCCTTGTTGTCTTTTTCTTCTAAAGGCCTGAAAATGGTATCCATTTTATTGGTTTTTTAAAGTTGGCTCTCCATCCCCCTTGAAGTGAGGCATAATTTGTGACAACTCTGTTGTCTGAAATCCATCGCCATGTGATTTTCTCTTCCCCCCTTTTTTTGCCCCCTTCCCTTCAAAGAACAAAGATCAAAGCGAAAACCAGTAATTCAATTTTATCAGAAAGATATTATTCGGAAATATCTTTCTGATCTGGTTATAAGACTGCCCGAGGGATGCATTTGAATCACTTGTATTTTCAGTCCTGTCCGATGACCATACAAGATAAATAAAAGATCCCAGGCGGTATTCCCATTTCGCAACAAGATTTGAACGGAACTGATGAAAGTTGAAATCAGGATCAGCAATTGAATAATCAACCCTTGTTCCGTTATTATAATCATATAACTGGTACATTCCGTTTGAAAGAACAGGATCCTGGTAAATCACGAACCGGTCATTATATTGCGATGCACGGGGATTTGTGACATACTTTAACTCTGAATACTTACCTATAGAGACAAACGGGCTGCCATAATATTGAATCGAAAATTCGGGAGTAATATTCAGATCAACTCTGAATGTCATACCCAGTGTTCGCTGATTAATTGTTCCGAGTATATACCTGTTGCCTGGCTCATCATAGCTTGTGGTCACATATTGCAGCCTGTCATGATTATTCATATAATTAACAGTCACTCCTAATTTAAGATTGTTAATCGGACGGTAGGTTATTCCGGGCTCAATCTGGTAACTCTTAGCAGATTGATTTCCTGTTAACTGGTAACTATAAACCATACTTCCTGTTATTTTTTTTGTCTGATCTGTAGTCAGACTGCCGGATGACATAAAAGTGTAAGGTGTTATCATATCGTACCCGCCCCTGAGAATTTTGGTATCTAGAGTTTTGGTGTGATAGAGCTGACTGGCAGTGAAACTCCATTGATTTTTTAGTACAGTTGTAAACGAAAGATTGGTACCCGAACCAATATATTCTCCGCCAAAGTCCCACGTATTAATCTCTTCAAAACTTATATCAAAAGTATTGAATAATAAAAAAGGCTTTATAATCCCGTACGAAATCAGATTGTCCTGATTCAATTCATCAGCAGTAGTCATGTACCCAAGGTCATTAAGTTCAAGACCAGGGGAAAACCAGGTTGCTCCTGTTGAGTACTTCCATAAACCCTTTGAGCCCTTTCCTATCATAAACTTGCCGCCGTAACCGTTAAGCGTCGTGGCGGTTGTATCAAATCTGAGGATAAGTTGCACCCGGCCTCTGATAATAGCGTGCAGACGATTCCTGAAGAGCAGTTATTGACTGCTGGCTTCCGTTTATAAAACTGCCAATAAGCCTTGCCTCTATATAATATTCTTTATCTTTCCAGTGGGTTAAAAGATCCAGTCCTCCTGTATATGCATTGTTACTCAGGAAGTTAAGATCCGTGCTTTTGATATCGCGGTTCGTGGAGGTCAGCATTCCTCCGATTACGGTATTTCCTGCATTATAACCTTTCTGTACACGTGCAACAGTATAGCTTGTCAGAGGTTCAACCATTAAACTGCTCCTGTTTCCCTCTTTATCGCTTAGTCGCGCAAATTCGTTTGCCGTTACACTCTGAATCAGACCCACTGAAAGACCTTTTGAAGTTGTTCCGCTAAGCTTGACTGCACTTATTATGGATGTCTTGTCAGGGGAATCCACAAAAAGGTTGTCATTAGGAGTAACAGTAAGTGACGGTGCATGACCTATTCTCCTGGAATAAAACAGGATATTGTTGTTGAACTTATAATCAAAAATGGTCAATCCTTCCAGGAAAAATGGTCTTTTCTCATCATAAAATGTTTCAAATGCTGTAAGGTTCATCACCGATGGATCGGATTCGACCTGACCGAAGTCAGGATTAACTGTCAGGTCAACAGTGAAATTACTTGAGATACCTATCTTGGCATCAAGCCCGGCATTTCCACCCCATGTTCTCCCTTTATCGGTAAAAGGATTCCCCGGTACTTCCTGCATGGTTTTAAGCTCTCCCAGGGTATATGGAGATATTTCCAGGCGACGCGACTTTTTTAGTCCGTTAATACCCCGCAACTCGCCAAAATTATAAAGCATTCCCGGTCCCGTCTTGCTTTGGATCTCCCAGTCGCTTTCTTCCTGAAGCCTCGATATCCAGCGCCATACATGCAATCCCCATACCTGTTCATCCTTTCGGCTATAACGTAACTGGCTTAATGGAATCTCATATTCAGCCACCCACGCGGAATCTTCCAGGCCTGTTTTGACTTTCCAGACAGGATTCCAGTTAAAATCCCAGTTCGCAGGGTTAAATAATACCAGATCGACCTTCTGACCCCATGCGGTTACAGTAAACTCAAACCCTGTCCGGTAATCGCGGTAACTGTCAAAATTTACCCCTGCCATATCTCCTACAAGCTCATCACGTGCTCCTGCCAGCCTTTTAATTTTATCCGGCTCGCCATCATACGCCCGAATAGCAACATACAGGTTTTTATCATCATACTGAATATTCAATTCGGTAGGATATGTTGGTTTTGCGCCCTCCTTTGGAATCCATTGGTGAAAATTCCCTGCCCAAGTGCCTTTCTTCCAGCATTCATCGTTGAGCTTCCCGTCAATGACCGGTTTTGATGTAACTAATCGGGAAGCCGTATAAACCGGTTGTTTCGGAGAAGATGTTTTAGCGGATGTTGTATCCTGATCATTATTACTGAAATCATAACCTGAGCAATATGCATTAGTCTTGATAAAAAATGAAAACAGGAATATAAATAAGAATAATAAATTTATTGTGGACCGGGTCATCGAGGTTAATTTAAAGAATAAGGGCAATTTATCTTCTCCAAAAATATATGAATTATTAAGAAAATTCCAGATTTTGAGAGATAATTAGCCACCCCTTATATACTTTTAATGAGATTCAGATAAAGCGACGGCGCAATGCTTGATGTCTGATTTCATTATACCTTTCAGATGCCTTTCCCTTTCATGTACTTTTTATCCAGGGTAATCCCTTAAATTTTTGAATTTATATAAATTCTGAATAAGTTCTTATTGATTCAAAGGAGCAATGACAAGGATATTAAAAGAATCAGGTTTTTGAGTCCTCCCGGGCCTCGGATTATCAGCAGTGGCCGGAGGTGCCGGATTAAATTCTGCTGTTGGTGTATAGATATTATGGGTTCTGGTATCAATAGCCAATGTTCTTGCACCGGGAACTGTTTTAATGTTTTCAAGAACTTTGAAACTATCTTTGTTCAATTCCTGCACAACCGTCATGGTCCCTTCACCATTTGAACTAAAAGCTATCTTCAAACCCGGGTCAAACTTAACACCATCACATTCTTCGCCGATAGGTAAATTGGTTACGATATGACCATCATTTGCATCAACCACTACCATCATCTTATTACTGCAAACAGCGAATAAACGATGGGTTTCATTGTCCAGTGCAAGTCCGCTTGCTTCTTCTCCCGGAGCAATCGGCCATGAATTAAGAACTTTCTGACTTTTTACATCAATAACCGAAATAAGACTCTTGTCTTCAATATTCACATAAATCTTACCATTTTCATCTGATGCAGGATATTCCGGTTTGCCTTCAAGTGCTATAGTACCAATAACATCATTTGTTGCTGCATCGAGGATTGTAGCATTAGCACTTCTTCCATTAAATACAAACACTTTTTTTGAGAACTGATCATATATTATTGCATCGGGGTTTTCACCTGATATCTTAATATCAGTAATAAGGGCAAGGGTTTTAAGATCTACGACCTTCACTGATGCATTCCTGCCAACGCTTATAAAAGCTTTGTTCAAATCCTCTGCAATTGCAATTCCGTGTACTCCAGGAGTCTCATCAATTGTGCCGGCAAGCTGACCAGTTTTAAGATCCACAACCTGAACAACTGTTCCATGCGAAACGAATAATCTTCCTGATGTTTCATCAACGGAAAGATAGTCCCAGCCGCCATTACCCGGAACATGGATCTTATTAACGATTCCAAATTCAGGTTTTGTTTTTTGCCCGAATAAATTTGATCCTGCAAGAAGGATTAACATGCAACTGAAATAGGCTGAAAATCTTTTCATTTTTTGATTATTTTAGATTAATACAGAGATACCATAATATTGACAGACAAACACTGCAAATTATTCCGAAAATACCTCTGAAGAAAATCAAGTCTCTTATGCAAAAAAATATGTTTAAAAAATCCCGATTAACGCAAGGAAGAGAATAGTAAGTATCGTAAGAGCTGAAACGCTGATCGGAAACCAGACCGGAGCAATCCAAGGTTTAGGTATCAGGAACAGAACATCAATAGTTGTGAAACTGGGTGGCCACTTTATCAGAATATAAAGAGATAAATAATAAAACAGGTCCCAGAAAGCAAATGTCCAGAGGAACAGCATCCCTTTTTCAAGCCATGATACACCGGTAAGGCAGGCTATAATCAAGAGCATTACAATGGTCGCAGCCTCACGGGTCATTTCAATAGTCAAATATCGCCTGGGAAATTTCTCAACCGACTCTTTATTTGACTCAGAATCGAGCATTCCTAGGGCTTTTCTTAAATATACAACAACAACACCTTCAAGGTGTGCCATTGCAATACCGAAGATGGCAAGAAGCACTAATTTAGTGATCATCTTTCACAGTAATTACTTGTATTGCAAAACAAATTCATTTGTTTCATCACAAAAAAGTTTTTCATCCTGAAGCATAAAATTATGACCGCTTTGAGGTGAAATAACCATTTTTTTATCTGTCGAACTGATTCGGTTATAAAAATCTTCACCTAAGGCCTGTGGACATATGAAATCATATTTGCCCCACAAAACCAGTACCGGAATTTTAACTTTATATAGTGAATCGGAAAAACTTATTTTCGATATCTCTAAATTAATATCAGAGTTTTCAGAATATAATAAATTACTCAACATTGAAGTAAGAGGGTATTCTTCAGGTATTGCATACTTAATAATGAGAGAAGCAAAACTTACTTGCTTTACGCTGTCAACATACGTTTCAGCTTCAGTAGCATAATCTTCGAGCTGCATCGATTCTGCAAGTGTGAAATTTCCTGTATGCTGTCCACAATAGTTTATAACAGGATTCCAGAAATCTGTATGTATATCCAGGGAAACTTCTCTTTGCCCGAACGACAGCAGCATTTGCCTTGTGAGAGTATCATTCCACGGATAATTGTGACTTCCGTCAACATCAATCAGTCCATTTATCATATTTTGATAGCCAGGCCTTGTGACAAAATCAGCTGCAACCAATCCACCAAAACTGTGTGCGACGAGAAAAAGGCTCATATCCTGTCCATAACGGTACTTAAGTACTTCAATTACCTTTTTAAGATCATCCACAATCTGATCGAGGTTAAGGTTATATCCGTTATTGTTTCCCTGTGAGCCACCTGCATCTCTCTGATCCCAGTAAACCATCGCATATTTGTCTCCAAGGTTATCGCTTATATAATCAGTATTATAGACATAAGAACCTGCCCCCGGCCCTCCATGTATAATCAGAATAAATGTTTTGCTTGCTGTATTGCCATCAACCAAAACCCGCATAGATGCTCCGGCATTATCCACATAAAATGT
>CAVVGP010000094.1:0-12330 GCA_963747625.1 uncultured Bacteroidales bacterium
GAAAATAATATAAGCTGTTTTTTGATGAGATTACTGAAAAAATCGATTCCCTGGAGGATAAAGAATAATGGAGCGATACTGGCATTGGTTTTGAAAATTTTTAAATAATGCTATATCGTCCTCCATAACATAAAGAAATTCAATATTGTGGAAGATATTATGAATGTGATGTTTATCGTCAAAAAAAGGGGACCTGCATTCCTGCCAGGTCCCCTTCTATCAGAAATGAAAACTAATAAGCCTGAAGGGAGATCTTAAAAAATCCTGTTGCTTTATCTGATGAAATCCGGAATTTCCATTCGCCTGATTTATCCTGATTTTCCTTATCAGAAATTGCGAATGACTTTCTCCAGTTCAGATTGCCTGACGCATCAATAAGAATATCAGAGTAGCTTTTGCCGCTGGGCATAATGATTTTGATACGTATCTCACCCGATTTACAATCGCCCATTACTGACATCACTACTGATTTTGATGTTTTATCCACGTCAAAAGTGTAATCACTTGAGAATGTTTTATCTTTTACTGTCTTTGAAAAATCCCACGTAGTTCTTTCAGTATCACCCCCCATATAATGTCCGTAGAAATCCCCGAAATTCTGACCAGGGTATTCAAAGGGCCTGTCAAATGAGTAGGATCGGTCTCCTCTGGGTATGTTCATGAAGATTTTTTGCCTTATGCTGTCCCCGTTTTCAATTTTAAACCTGATATCTGTCATCGTGCTGTCCAGTTCAAACTGTTTTGCTTCTCATAGCCTGCTCAGTAGCTTCCTGGGCTTTCTTAAGCTCAAGCAGTGCTTTCTTCTGCTCATCGATTTTCTGCTGAATCTTGATGTCATCATTCTGATCGTCCTTTGTATTTTCCTGTGCATATAACTGCTGCCAGGAAGATCCTATTGAGATCAGGAATATAACTGTGAGTAATAAACTTAACTTTTTCATGACCGCTATATTAAAGTTTGACTATGTAAAGATAGAACCATATTCATCGTTATTTTGTTAATACATAGTTAATGCTGGGTTAATTAAGGGCATCATTTCAGATCTGTCAATAAATTGAATAATTTTGAGATTATTATAGATTGTACAATTAAACTGAAAATTTATTTTTTTCATTTTACTCTCTTTCCTGTATCTTTAGTTTGGCGTGATTTAAGTTCCTCCTTATAAAGTGAGCAAGACCTTAAAATGAATTATCAGTTTAAAAAGTTAATTAATTGGAGTAAAACATAAAAGATGGAAAAGAGAAATACTCTTATGATTCCGGGTATTGCATCAATAATAATACTTATTTGTGTCCAGTTGTTTATTATCAAAGGAATATGGAAACAAAGAGATGAAATGTTTTTCCTCAGATATTCAGTATTATCAAAGGATGCGCTTGAATTTATAAACAGGCGTTTGCAAACCGATGGCTTCGATACTGTACGTTACCTGTTAAGTAATTATTCCGAACAGGCTAATAAAGAGATCCATGCAATTAAGGACAACAAGCGACTCGATGCTAAAAAAAAGGAGATACTCGATTATTTTACAAAAGTTGTATACCAGGAACAGGATCTTTCCGACCTGCTTTCAAATTATTTTGAAAGAAGGGGATTTGAAAAAAAATTCAAGTTCACAATCACAATTTTGGATCTTGAGATGATTAACAATGATACGATTGTAGTATACCAGGATGAAGATTTTATGAGCCGCAGACCTCCAAACCATGGCGGGAAAAAAGAGGCATCAGATTATTCCAAAGATAAAATTCTCGTCACCATCCCCCACCTTGAAGACAATAATTACAGATTCTTCTTTGAATACTATATTGACTTTTCCGATAAACAAAAGGTTATTTTAAAAGAAACCTCTGTCTTCCTGGCTAATGAGTATCTTAAGTATACTTGTCGTAGTCATTATTTTTATGTATTACCTATAGAAACCTTATGGAAGAAAAGAGACTCTCGAACCTTAAGACTGACTTTATAAACAATATGACTCATGAGCTTAAAACTCCTCTGTCTACAATAACGGTTGCCGGGAAAACTCTTGAAATGCCGCAGATAAGAACTAATGATGCGAAAATCCTTGAAACAGCAAAACTGATAGGAAAGCAGAGTGTTCATCTGAATCAGCTTATCAATATGATACTGGAAATAAGCATGTGGGAAAGAACACAATTCCAGCTTGATAAAAAAACAGTCAAAATTGAGGAGATAATGAATGATGTTGTCGAAAGTTTTAAATCGGGTGGAGGAAACAATGCCACAATAATTCAGAAATATAATTTCAGGGGAGCCAAAGTGGATACTAGATGCGGTATATTTTACGACTCTTATTAATAATCTTCTTGCCAATGCAGTGAAATATTCAGACAAAGAACCTGTTATTGAAATTGAAGGATTCACGCAGGAAAATAATGTATTTATAAAGATTGCTGACAATGGAATAGGAATTAATAAGATCGATCAGAAGCATATATTTGATAAGTTTTACAGGGCCTCGACCGGAAACATTCATAAATTTAAGGGATCTGGGACTCGGGCTGTACTATGTAAAAAAAATTGCAGAAGCTCATGGCGGAGATGTTACAGTCATAGTAAACCGGGAAAAGGTAGTATATTTACTGTAACATTACCATTCTAATTAAAATATTCTGGAGATGAAAGTTTTAGTTGCTGAAGATGACAGGGATTTTGGGAATATATTGACTCAATATATTTCGATAAACGGTTTTGAGGTAAAACTTGGGCGGGACGGAAAAGAGGCCTGGGAAATATTTAACCAGGACAAACCCGATATCTGTGTTTTTGATGTGATGATGCCTGAAATGGATGGATTTACCCTGGCCGAAAAAGTTAAAGAGGCACACCCTGATATCCCGTAATTTTTCTTACGGCCAAGAGCCTGAAGGAGGATATCGTAAGAGGCCTTAAGATTGGGGCAGATGATTATATAACGCAAACCATTCGATCCTGAAGTTCTTATACTTCGTATAAATAATATACTAAAAAGAGCCTATTCATCGACTAACGATGAATTTAAAGTATCCAGACATAGTGCTGAAATATAACACTCTTGAGCTCATCTGTGGCAATACAAAAGAAAAACTTACACTTAAAGAGGCACAGCTTATTGAAGTATTTCATTATTAACAAAAATAAAGTACTTGCCAGAGAAGATATACTGACCGAAATATGGGGAGAAGACGATTACTTTCTTGGAAGAAGTATGGATGTATTTATAAGCCGTTTAAGGAAATACGTTTCAGAGGATAAAAACGTAGATATCAGAACTGTAAGAGGCACTGGTTTTATACTTGAAGAGACAAAAAGGGAAGAATGAGACCGGCCTGCCATGAAGGCCTCTTCTTCGGTTAAATGTTATAGAAAATTAAAGCTGCTTCATGAATGAGGCAGCTTTAATTTTAGGTTTTAATCTGAATATCTGAGTCGTTGTTATTTTTTCGCGCCGAGCAGTTCATTTACTTTGTCATACAAAGCTTCACCTCTCAGATTTTTAGCAATTATTTTACCGTTCTCATCAAGAAGGAAGTTTGCCGGAATTGAATTTACGGCATAAAGTTTGGCAGCAGCATTATTCCAGAACTGAAGATCAGAAACATGTGTCCATGTAAGTTTGTCATCAGCAATAGCTTTTACCCATGGCTCTTTTTTCTGGTCGAGAGAAACACTAAAGACATCAAATCCTTTTTTATGAAATTCATTATAAACTTTTACCACGTTAGGATTCTCCTGACGGCAAGGATTGCACCATGAGGCCCAGAAATCTACAAGCAGTAATTTTGACCCCAGCTTTGAGGAAAGAGATACAGGTTTGCCATCAACATCATTTAGGGTAAAATCAGGTGCTTTCTGACCAACAGCTACCGTTTTCATGACAGCTACTCTCTCTTTCAGACTTTTTATCATAGGAAGGGCAGCTATCGCTGTATCGAGTTTACTGACCATTGATTCAATCTCATCTGCTTCCATCTCATAACTTAGGCTCACCACGATTGAAGGAGTAACATAAGAGGCAGGGTGATTTTTCACAAAGTCCTTCTGAAGATTTGTCATATCAGCCTGAATTGAATCAAGCTGTTTTTCAAATGCTGCAACACCAGCAGCATTACCTGACTGGCTTGCTGTCTGATATTTAACAATGAGCTTCGAATATTGCTCACTCAATGGCCTGTTTGAATCGATAAAAGCTTTATACTCATCCTCTGTTTTTGAACCGGTAATATCTGCCTTAAAAAGTGAATCAAGACTTCCTTTTACGGTTATTTCAGAGTTCTCGAGATAGAAAGCTGTTCTTTTCTTTGTATTTCCTGCTACCAGCTGAACCATTTGCGGATAATCAACTGCTCCGCCTTTCATAACAAAGACGCCTTTTTTTGAAACAGCAGAATCTATTGAAACTGCCCTTCCCGCTTCTCTTTTCTGAAGATAAAAAGTTATACTGTCAGATCCGCTGATTATTCCCTTTACCGTATAGTGTGGTTTTGACGTACAGGAAGTAAATAATACAACTGCAGCAAACAAATAAATGACATTTTTCATATATACTGGTTTTAAATTAAATTTATAACTGGTGTACCCTTATCCGGAATTGCAAATATAAAAATTATTATTAAGTGTGCCGTTTGAAATATTTGGATAGCAGCAATAAAGCTGCTTTATAAGAAGTTAAAGTTCCTTCGTATAACTGCCTTTCTATTTCAGGTACCAGTATTTTAACTTCATTATGATTATAGAATGAATTATTCAGGTACTCTATAATTGTATCATGCATTCTTACAACTGTCTGTTCCCTTCTTAATAACTCAAAATAACCTGATTTTTTAGTAAAGGCAAAATACTCCATAATTATTTCCCACAGCTCTTTTATGCCTGTATTGTATATTGCAGAACATGTCTGAACCTGAGGCACCCATCCTGATGATTTTTTTGGAAATAAATGAAGAGCATTCTGAAATAAGACCCGGGCATTTTCAGCTATCAGCTTATTATCACCATCGGCTTTTGTAATCGCTATCAGATCTGCCATTTCCATTATACCCCGTTTAATACCCTGCAGTTCATCGCCTGCCCCGGCAAGCATAAGAAGAAGAAAAAAATCGACCATTGAGTGCACTGCCGTTTCAGATTGACCTACACCGACTGTCTCAATCAGAATTGTATCAAAACCTGCAGCTTCGCACAAAATAATAGTTTCCCTGGTTTTTCGGGCAACACCGCCAAGAGTTCCGGTTGCAGGAGATGGCCTTATAAACGCTTCAGGGTGTATACTGAGTTGTTCCATCCGCGTTTTATCACCGAGAATACTTCCTTTAGTATTTTCGCTGCTTGGGTCAATCGTCAGCACCGCAAGTTTTCGCCCCTCACCGGTTATGTGTAATCCGAAAGTTTCAATAAATGTACTCTTTCCGGCTCCCGGAACGCCGGTTATTCCAATTCTAATAGATCTGGAGCTGAAAGGCAGACATTTTTCAATTATCTCCTGCGCTGTATCATAGTGTTCGGGCAAAGAGCTTTCTACCAAGGTAATAGCCTGACTTAAAATAGTCCTGTTTCCTGAAAGAATCCCTGAAACAAATTCATTTGCTGAATATTTCTTTCGCCTCTTCCGTCCTGATTTTTTGAGTACATCAGGATTTATACTCGGAGGTTGTGGAATCCCTTTGTTTACCTTTAATGAGCTGGTGAAATCTCCGTTCTTATCCATTAATTATTTAACCGGGGCTGGTTGTTCAACATCGGCAGTTAGCATAAGTACAACTTCAGAATTCTTAGGATCATTTGTGTAAACATAGATTGCCTTTGTAACTTTCCCGTTATATGAACCTGAATTAAATACTGCTTTTATGCTGCTTGATTCTCCCGGTTTAATTCCAACACCCTGATTTCCCTGCTGTACTGCTGTACAACCGCAGGTAGATCTTATAAATCTTATTAAAAGATCACTCTTGCCTTCATTCTTAAATTTGAATTCAACTTCGTTTTGTGTAGATCCTTTTATTTTACCAAGGTCAACTGTCCCGGATTCAACTTTAAATACAGGTGCGTTTTCAAGTTGTTCCTTTGTTAATGAAGAAAAATCTTCAACAAGGTTGGCCGACACATAATAGTACAAGTTCTCCTGAACCACACCATTCAGTTTAATTTTGACCATATCACTGACATTCCCCCAACTTGCATTCTTTGTAGCATCATAAGTCCCTTCAATAATACCTTTCTGGCCTGGATTAAGAGTTTCGGGATTAGATTTTAGAGTCAGATGAGCTGGGACTGCATCAAATTCAATTTTGACTGGTTCGGTAGAAGTATTGATCACCTGCATCACTCTCATCTTCTTCTCTGTTTTTTTCACGTTTGTGAAGGCCATATGATTGCTTTCGAACCTTACAGGGCCGACTGCAAAAGTGTATAATTCTTCAATAGTTTTTTCATGAGGAATTACTTCGCCTTTTATTATAAGTTGAGTAACTGCAGGATTTGTATTGGTATATACAGAAAGGTTTTTATTAAACATGCCAGGCCTGTCCTTTGGATCATAAATTGCGGTAATCTTGCCTTTTGCCCCGGCCGGAATCGGTTGTTTGGTCCATTCAGGCGTGGTACAACCACATGATGCAACAACATTCTGAATAACCAATGGTTCAGTACCTGTATTCGTAACAATAAAATCGTAGGTTTGCCTGCCTGCCTCTTCTTTAAAAGTTCCAAAATCGTGTTGAGTTTCCGATACTTTCATTGTTGTAAGAGCAACCTGGGATTTTAATGAAATCCCAAACATAAGCAGGGAAAAAATTAAAAATAGTCGTTTCATTTTAATCTGGTATTAATAGTAAATGAATAATTTTTCAAAAAAAATATTTACAAATATACAAAATGATAAATCAAATCCTCCATATGACAATTCCTGCATCAATTTGGTTGCATGACTGGTACAAAAAAAAGATCATGGAATCGGTCCGTATAAAGTGATGTAAAAATAATAAAGTTTGAGATTTTTATAGAGTTTAAAACAGAATATCATTAGTTTTGCTGTTCAACAAGGAATCTTTGGAACAAGATTTGTTGTTTTGAAACCCGGTTAGTTAATGATAGCCTTGAAAAAAACACATATTAAAAAACTTATTATCATTCTTATAGCTTGCATTTTTTATTCAGATGCATACGGTCAGTTTTATAATGGCCTTCAAATGCCTTTCGGTAAAAACAGGGTTCAGTATACTGACTTCTACTGGCAATTTTACAGGTTCGACGATTTTGACTGTTACTTTAATGAATACGGACGTGACCTGGCTCAGTTTACTGCAAGTTATGCAACGAAGAAGCTTGCAGAGATTGAGGATTTTTTCGATTACAAACTGGAAAAAAGAATTATTTTCATTATTTACAACAAAAATTCGGAATACAAACAATCTAATATCGGACTTGTAACCTTTGACGATGATACTTACAATACCGGCGGATTCAACAGGATTATCAAAAATAAAGTAATGCTTTATTACGAAGGCGATCATGAGGCATATGAACGCCAGATAGCAGCATCCATTGCCCAGGTCATAATAAATGAAATGCTATACAATGCCGATGTTAAAGACAGAGTAGCATCCTCATCATTGATTTACCTTCCTGACTGGTATATGAAAGGTCTAGTCAATTATGTCGGAGGCGGGTGGACCTATGAAGCAGAAAACAGGGTAAAGGATGGCTTCAAATCGGGAAAATACAAGAATATCAACCATCTGGAGTATGATGATGCATTAGATGCTGGTATGTCTTTCTGGAGATTTATCGGTAAAAAATATGGGGATGCGCTCATTCCCAATATTATTTATCTCACGAAAATTTATAAAAACGTAAATGATGGAATGCTTTACGTTATCGGAGAGAAACTAAAAGATCTTTTAAAGGAATGGAAAAATTATTACGCAGAAGAGTTCGCCAACGATAAAGATCTCCCGGCTGATGATGGTAATATTATCAGAAAATCAAAAAAAGAACAGATCTACCAGCAGGTAAAAGTAAGTCCCGGAGGCGATTATATTGCTTATGTTACCAACGATTGGGGAAGGAAACGAATCTGGTTGTACAACCAGGCAACCGGAAAGCGTAAAATTATTTTCAGGAAAGAGCCGAAATTTGAACAAATCGTTGATAATACATACCCGGTTATTGCCTGGCATCCAAGCGGAAAAATTCTGACTTATATCAACGATGAAAAAGCTGATCTTGAGATGTATTTTTACCGGGTGGATGAAAAAACAACCACAAAAAGAGTCCTTCTCTATTTTGACAAAGTTCTGGATTTTTCATATTCACCGGATGGAACCAGGCTAGTCTTTTCTGCAGTAAAAGATGGGATTACAGATATATATATTCATACAATTGCTTCAGGAACAAATGAGCAGATCACCAGGGATGTTGCTGATGATCTTAATCCTTCTTTTATGAAAGACTCTCCTGATCAGATAATTTTTTCATCAAACAGGTTATCTGATACTCTCACCAATACTGCCGATCCTTTTGAAAAAGTATCACAGACCTTCGATCTTTTCACATATGATTTGGCAAAAAACGACAATGTCCTGGTAAGACTTCCCGAAGGAAAATATACGAACAGGTTTCAGGCAAAAGAGATAGCAAAAAATAAATTTGAATACCTGGGTGACCAGAATGGGATATTTAACAGGTATACTGCACAATTCGACAGCTCTATCAGTTTTGTCGATACAATTGCTCATTACCGTTATTATATTAATTCCCAACCTACAACTAATTATAACAGGAACATTATTAATCAATCTGTTGTGAACGGAGCTGACCCCTTCGGCGAAGTTCTCTTCAGCAACAGAAAGTACATTTTGAGAAAAGGACTCCAGAGCCAGTCAACTCCCCTGCCTCAGAGCGATCTGGTGAATACTCAGCTTCGCATCGATAAAAACAAATATTTTCATAAAGCTGACAGTATTGAACAATTGAGGCAATGGCTCGTTTCGGAAGATAAAAAAAGAAGGGATACACTTACCAAACCTCTCTATGAATATTATATCAAGAATGAACCAATTGATATAAATCATTACATATTCGAAAAGGAGAAACAGAACTACTATGATCAGTTATGGCGGAAAAAATATATGGATATTGACCTAGATACCGGACATATCGACCTCCCGCTTATAAGAATCTATGAGACATCCTTTTATAATAACTATATCGCTGCACAGATTGACTTCAGTTTCCTGGATAATTCTTACCAGGTTTACAATGGCGGCGCTCCATACTACAATCCCGGTGTAAACCTTCTGACTAAAATCGGAACGGTTGATCTGTTTGAGGATTACAGGATCACGGGCGCATTCAGGTTTTCAGCGGATTTTAACAGCAATGAATACCTTATAAGTGCTGAAAATCTTAAGGGAACATTTGACAAACAGCTTATATATCACCGAGAAACCTATACAAGTACCGATTCAACCTATTTTAAAACTTATTCACAGGAATTATATTTCTCCCTTTCCAAACCCATTACCCCTGTTTTAGCACTTAAGGGAACAATTTCTTACAGGTACGACAGACATGTTTTCTTTCCACTGATATTGCCACTCTCAACTACCCTGACCTTTCACAGCAATGGGCCAGTCTTAAAGGAGAAATAATTTTTGATAATACGCGTAAGCCAATCATCAATATATATTATGGTACAAGGTTTAAAATTTTCGGCGAATATTATGAAGAGCTGACCAAGAATAAGTCCGATATGATTGTTCTCGGACTGGATTTCAGAAAATATATACGCATACACAGAGAGCTGATCTGGGCGAACAGATTTGCAGCCAGCACATCCTTCGGCCCTACCAAACTGTTATATTATTTAGGAGGTGTTGATAACTGGATGGGAAATTTGTTCAATAAAACCCCAATGTTTGATAATACAATTCCTGTAACACCCAACGTAAACTATGGTTTCCAGGCGATAGCAACCAATATGAGAGGCTTCTCACAGAATGTAAGAAACGGAAATAATTTTGCCCTGATAAACAGTGAATTAAGATGGCCTTTTGTAAGATATCTTGCCGGTCATCCCTTACGGTCCAATTTTCTGAATAGTCTGCAGATTGTTGGATTTGGCGATATAGGAACGGCATGGTCGGGAAAATCACCCTGGTCGGGAACAAACGGCTATGATACTGAAAAATATACAAATGGACCTGTAACAGTCACTCTTGATTCAAACAGGAACCCCATTGTTGAAGGTTTTGGCGCTGGACTAAGAGCTCAGATCTTTGGCTATTTTGTAAGGGCAGATTGGGCCTGGGGCATTGAAGACGGTTATGTTCTCCCAAGAATTTTCTACCTCTCATTCAGTCTTGATTTTTAATTTATCAAAGATTATGTTCAGGGCAACGTCCGGAGACTTTTGCTGCAAACTTTACCTGACTCATATACAACTTTTTATTTAAGTAATTTATTCCACCGTTTAAATTATCGGATCAATAGCCTGCCGGTTAACTTATCTGATTTTTCACTTTCAAAATGAATATTATAATCATATTATCTTCTTGTTTCTTTTTCAATTAAAAAAATTTAAGGTAATTTTGTGCGCAATTGTAATTAGTTAATCAAAAAATAATCAAAATGGCTTACAAAATTAACGATGATTGTACTGCTTGCGGAACATGTATCGATGAATGTCCTGTTGAAGCAATATCAGAAGGCGATATCTATAAAATTGATCCGGATGTCTGCACTGACTGTGGTGCCTGTTCTGATGTTTGCCCAGTTGAGGCTATTCATCCAGCATAGTATTACAATTTAAAAAATGGATAGGGACATGCTTTGGCATGTCCTTTTTCATTTTCTACTGTGGGCTGTATTTAGCCTTTTCAAGAATTCCCTGAACATCTGTATTTTTAATCATCTCCTCAATTTTTACTCCAGGGTTTTTTGTCATATATGATTCAATAATCCTGAATCCCAGCCATATAGCTGCCTTCCCGGTGATTCCCTTGTAAAATAACCCTGTGAAAGGAGCTTCCCCGTGAGTTTTCGTATGTTAAGCTGGTCGCTGCTGAACAGAAGATTATTCTCAACCAGATATTGCCACATCTGGCTTTCATTGTTCTTGCAGAATTTCATCTGGCCGGGAGTAAAACCAAAAATTATTTCATCTGGTGTATCAGGCAGCATACACTTTTCAAAGTATTTAAGTTTTCCATTAGTGTATAATCTCTGCCAGAACGTTGTCAGCAGGATAATTAAGCGTCGTAAAACCCCAATCCGAAGCAGCCCATCCGTACATACAATCAGGAACAATATTTTCAGGAGTCATCTTCGCTGCAATATATTTGTAAATGCTTAGCCTTGGATAATATTCACAATCGGCACCAAGGTACCTGTCGAGACTTATGCCAAGCAAAGAGTCTCCTGTGATGATGCTGTTATTAAAACCGGTGATACAAGTGAAAACAGCCGGGACTTTTTTCCCCGGGAAATAATAAAGATAATGCCTGAAAGCTTCCTGAAGCCCTTTTTCTATTGCCGTAACGTCGGGATATTTTTTCATGGTCAGGGCATAAACTTCATTATTCTGTTTATCTGAACAAAACCGCAGAAGCATATCACCAAAGGATGATTCATTAATATCACCTGTATTTATAACTGAAGGCTAATAACTGAAGAAAACCATCATATTTTTTCTTAAGAGCAGGAACCATCGGTATAATCTTATCAGGGACTTAATATAAAAAGATCTTTTCAAGCCTCTTAATTTCAATATTTACTTTAATTGATGAGGTATTGACTTTATAATGATTCTTTTTGCAGGAGTCATCGGTGCGGCTGACAAAACAAGGAAAAACTCATGAATAAACCGGACTCTCATTATTTTTTCTTTTTTAGCTTTCTAAAATACAGTACTTTTTCGCTTTACAAGACTACTAATACAAAACGATTAGTAACTTCTCTTATTATTTGTTATTTTTACAAAAGAAATACAATAAAAACAATATGGATCTGTTTTATTGGCACCATAAGAAAAGACACAAAGAATCAGAAAGTTAAAACTTCGGAATTAGATATTCCCGTCGAAGACATGCCTCTTCGGGACCTTGCGACAAAAAAATTATCGGCACCGGTTAATACATAACAAGTCACTGAATATGGAACGAGGAAATAAATTAAAACCAATTACAAAAATAGTTATTCTCTTATTGTTATTAATTTTCCCTTCGTTAATTTCACCAGCACAGCAGATAATAAGTTTTGGAATTCATGCCGATCCAATTGTAAGCTGGTTTTCCACAAATATTAATTCAGTCAGAAATGACGGT
>CAVVGP010000095.1:0-9791 GCA_963747625.1 uncultured Bacteroidales bacterium
CTTCTGGAGACTTGCTGGTCAACAACCTCAGCTCCTACTATTTCAAATAATATTACTTCCGATGGAACAGGAACAGGAACCTTCACAAGTAATATGACAGGACTGCAATTTGCAACAACTTACTATGTAAGAGCTTACGCAACAAATAGTGCAGGTACTGCATATGGAAATCAAGTAACTTTTACAACATCAGCTGTCATTCCGGTGTTGACTACTACAGTCATCTCCAGTATTACCAGAACAACTGCTACATCAGGTGGAAATATTACATCAAATGGAGGATCAACTGTGACAATCAGCGGAATATGCTGGAGTACATCACATAATCCTACAGTTGCCGGATCAAGTACTTCTGATGGTTCAGCTATTGGTGTATTTACAAGTAATATGTCTGGGCTGCTGCAAATACCTTATACTATGTAAGGGCTTATGCAACTAACAGCGTAGGCACTGCCTATGGTAACGAAGTTTCATTTACAACAAATCCGATTGTAGTGGCAACACTCTCTACAACTGCCATATCATCTGTTACTTCAACAACAGCAGTTTCTGGCGGAAACATATCAGATGATGGTGGAGGAGCTATTACAGTTCGTGGTGTCTGCTGGGCAACAACCGCTTCCCCGACAACTGCAAATAGTAAAACTACTGATGGAACAGGTTCTGGAAGTTTCACAAGCACCTTGACAGGATTGCAACCAGCAACTACCTATCACGTAAGAGCTTATGCTACTAATAGTGCCGGTACGGCTTATGGAAATGAATTGATATTTACTTCCTTAACAACTATTCCCTCATTGACTACAACATCAGTGACCAGTATAACAAGAACTACGGCCTTATCAGGTGGAAGTATTACTTCAAATGGTGGACTGACAATTACGGTCAGTGGAATATGCTGGAGTACTTCACAAAACCCGTCAGTAACAGGATTACATACTACGGATGGTACAACAAGCGGAAGTTTTACAGATAGTCTGACAAATTTGACTCCAGGGACTTTATATTATGTAAGAGCTTACGCCACGAACAGTTTAGGGACCGGATATGGCAATCAGGTTTCATTCACCACTAACTCAATTCAAATTCCGACTCTTACAACCGCTTCTATTTCATCAATTTCATGGGATACTGCGATGTCAGGGGGAAATATTACAGATGATGGTGGAGCACCAGTAACTTCCAGAGGGATCTGCTGGGCACTGACAACAACGCCGACCATTAGTAATGATACAACTCTAAATGGCACAGGAACAGGTAGCTTTGTAAGCAAGTTGACAGGTTTAAATCCGCAAACTACTTATTATGTAAGGGCTTATGCAATAAATAGTCATGGGACATCATATGGTAACCAGTTAAGTTTTACTACAACAGCGAACACAAATACTGGGGTTAACTTTTCTACTTCATCAGATGGATCTTTCTTCTTGCATTCTATTGGAGATAAGCGTATTATTTATCAAACCATCGGGTCAGACAATTATATCAGATTCAGTAGTGATAATGGAAATACATATAATCAAGGTTTAAAGGTTACAGGAATCTTTACTGAGGGTAGCAAAGCAAGAATTTTGGATAACGGGAACATTGTTTTGTTCTGTATTAATAAAATTTACTATTCTTCTGATAACCTTTCGACAATAACACCCTGCAATGTATTAAACAAAGATGGCTCTACATACATTCTTCATACTCCTCTAAATCCATCATATCCTGGCAGCTATTTTAATTTTATGGGAGGTTTTGCAGAAAGTGCAGGTGTTTATGTATTAGGTAATTACACAAATACATCATTTGGGGCATCTCCTGTCAACCTGTATTATTCACTTGATGGTATTACTTGGAAAGTCTTTTATACTTTCGGGCAAAATCCTAATTTTACAGATAATGGCACAGCAACAGGAGGTACAGGAGGTACTTTGCTTGGAGATCCTAACAATCCACTTATTGCGATGCATATTCATGCTGTAAATATAGGTGATGATGGAAATTTTTATGCCTGTACAGGTGATAATGACCAAGAGTTACACTTCTTAAAATGTACGTATAACAGTAGTTCTGATACCTGGGTAGTAGGTGATCTTTTAACAGGTGCAACCAGAACATGGCAAAGAATGAGAGCGTTAGGTGTATTTGAAAGGAATGGTTATCTTTATTGGGGCTCCGACGGTCCTGGAACTTTTACTTATAACGGAGTACAATATAATTGTTTGGGAATATATAAATGTGCCGTTTCTGATATCAATGATGCATCTAAGCATGTTTTATTACAATCATTAACAGACGCATGCTATTCTTTTTTTAATGTTGATAATATGGTTTTTACAGGACTTCAAAGTTATGGATATGTTTACATATCATATGATTACGGGGAAACCTGGACAAGTTATGCCAAACCTTCCTGGATGACCGGTTCTGTTTCAGGAGTATGGTATAATGAATTATATAAATATTTTGTCACAGGAGCAGGGTGTTCAAATTGAAAGTAGCTTATTTTAAAATTTAAGCGAATTTATATCCTGGTATTTTTCTCATCCTTAGATTCAAAGGAGTAACTTCAAGGTATTCATCATCCTTGATCTGTTCCATCGCTTCCTCCAGTGAGAATTTCAGCTTTGGGGCTATCCTCAGACTGTCGTCCGATCCTGAAGCTCTCATATTGGTAAGTTTCTTCCCCTTAACAATATTTACTTCCAGATCCCCCAGCCTGGTATGCTCACCTATCACCTGCCCCTTGTAAACCTGTTCTCCCGGATCAATATAAAAGGTGCCCCTGTCCTGCAGACGGTCAATAGCATAACCCGTTGCCATACCCATATCCAGCGAAATCAATGATCCGTTCTGCTTTGGAATAAGTTCATCGCCTTTATATTTGCCGTAAGCCCTGAACCTGTGGTGCATTACTGCCTCTCCTGATGTTGCGGTAAGCATATTATTTCTTAATCCTATTATACCTCTTGATGGAATATCGAATTCTATATGAGTCAGGTCACCTTTGGCTTCAATGACTATCATTTCACCTTTTCTCTGGGTAACAAGTTCAATAGCCTTTCCCGAGAATTCCGGAGGAACGTCAATGATAAGGGTCTCATAAGGCTCTGATTTTATTCCGTTTATCTCTTTAAGAATGACTTTTGGTTTCCCGACCTGAAATTCATATCCTTCACGTCGCATTGTCTCGATAAGGATTGAAAGATGAAGAATGCCGCGACCATATACATTGAAAGTATCTTCTGATTTTGTATCTTCAACTTTCAATGCAAGGTTTTTCTCTGTCTCTCTGATCAGCCTTGTTCGAAGGTGCCGTGATGTGACAAACTTTCCTTCCTTTCCGTAAAGAGGGGAATTATTGATAGTGAAAACCATACTCATGGTAGGTTCATCCACTTCAATTCTCTGTAAAGCTTCGGGAGCCAGCAGGTCAGCCAGGGTATCTCCTATTTCAAAATCTTCCAGTCCGATAACTGCACAAAGATCACCACATCTAACGCTGTCGGTTTTAACCCTGCCGAGACCTTCAAAAACATATAATTCCTTTGCTCTCACTTTCTTTACTTTGCCATCCCTCTTGCAAAGAGTGTAGTCGAGCCCGGTAGTTATATCTCCTCTGAACACACGGCCGATTGCGATTCTGCCTACATAACTCGAAAAATCAAGTGAAGCGACCTGCATCTGCGCAGTACCTTCAATATATGGAGGTTCCGGAATTTCCTTAAGTATCGTATCAAGGAGATATTTAATATCATTAGTCGGTTTCTTCCAGTCCCCACTCATCCAGCCAAATTTCGAAGATCCGAAAACTGTTTCAAATTCCAGCTGGTCATCCGTAGCGTCGAGGTTGAACATGAGCTCATAAACATCCTGCTGTACTTCATCAGGCCTGCAATTTTCTTTATCAACTTTATTGACGACAACAATCGGTTTAAGTCCAAGGGCAATAGCTTTTCCCAGTACAAATCTGGTCTGCGGCATTGGGCCTTCCAGTGCGTCAACAAGTAAAAGAACACCATCAGCCATTTTAAGAACCCTCTCCACTTCACCTCCAAAATCGGCATGACCAGGTGTGTCAATGATATTTATTTTTACCCCTTTATAATTTGCTGATACATTTTTTGACAATATAGTAATGCCTCTTTCCCTCTCGAGATCATTACTGTCAAGAATAAGATCACCTGCTTCCTTCCTTTGGTCCAACACCTGGCATTCCTGTATAATACGGTCAACCAGAGTAGTTTTACCATGATCAACATGGGCAATGATCGCTATATTTCTTATTAATTGCATACATCTCAATTAGACCGCAAAAGTAATATTACTGCCGGGATAAATGATAAAAAATTCAAAAATTAATTAATGATAAAAAATTCATATATTGGACATTAAATTTAAACAGCCTATTTATGAAAAAAATGATCGTCGCTCTAGTTTTCAGTTTTTTTGCTATTACAGGTGTATTCGGACAAGAAAGTGTCAATCTGGCCGTCGGTATGAAAGCACCGGACTGGAAGTTTACTGATGCTGATAAAAAGGAATTCACTCTGGAATCATGGCCTGGAAAAGTACTTCAGATTAATTATGTTGATCCGGATGAATCAGATCTTAATGACGGATTCAATGACGCTGTCAAGAAAGCGACTGATGTGGACAAAACTATCAGCAAGGATCTGTTCAAGGGATTTGGAATTGTTGATTGCAAGTCGACATGGAAACCCGATTTTCTGATAAGAGTGATAGCCGGAAATAAAGCCAAAAAGTACGATACAACCATACTTTTTGATTATAAAGCTGTTCTTCAGAAAGAATGGGGCCTGCCCAAAGATAACTACACAGTCGTAATCCTCGATAAAAACAGAATATGCCGGGCTCTTTATAAAGGAACCATTCCTGCAACAGAAAACCAGAAGATCATTGATTTGATAATTGCTCTGACAAAGGAATAAAAAATGCCTTATTAAGGTTGGCTCTGTGTATCTATGTGCTACTCAGTGACCCTCTGTGTAAGTTCTTAATTCTTTATTGTTCAGAGGAAATCCAAGAAGTACAGAGAGCCACAGAGTTTTTATATAATTAAACTTTAATGAAAATCACTAATTTATTGCTTATTGCCGGTACAGGAACAAAGTCTGGCAAAACATCTGTTGCCTGCAGGATAATTGAGCAATTTGCAAGCCTCAATTTGACAGCAATCAAGATAAGTCCTCATTTCCATGAAACGACTCCCGGGCTGAAAACTATTTTTGAGGAAAAGGGATACGCGATATATGAAGAAACAGATGACAGCTCATCAAAAGATACTTCGCGCATGTTAAAAGCGGGAGCCGGCAAAGTCTACTTTGCAAAAGTTCTTGATGACAGGCTTCAATATGTTTTTGAAAGAATAATGGATCTGATACCTGAAAATACTCCGGTCGTATGTGAATCTCCTGCTCTAAGAAATTATGTTGAACCAGGAGTATTTATTATCATGATCTCATGTACGAGAAATAAACTTAAGAATATAAATCATTTACAACAATTACCTCATGTAATGTTTAAGCTGGAAGAATTGAAAAATATCAGAAAATTACCTGTTGAATTTGAAAATGGCACATGGGTTTCCTCCGGGTCTTCTTTGTTGCACTCTGTGTAATTTTCTGTTTTTTTGTTGCACAGAGGAAATCAGGGAAGACACGTAGAGCACAGAGACTTCCTTACCGCTCTTCGTTTATATCCGAAATATCTTTCCCAAGCTTGGCTTTAATCCTTTCAAGATCATGCTTCATTCCGGCAACTGCCTGAATCAGTTGTTTTTCTGGTAATACGGGATCGGGTAATTCACTGCTGATATAATTAACAAATTTCCATATTTCTTTTACTTCATTCACATGTACCTCATAAGGTTCATAAACCGGGTTAAGTGAATAAAGAACAAGCTTTCCGTCTTTAGTCAGGTTATTTTCAACCACCTTAAAAACTATTCCATCGTCGAGGGTAAATACCACATAAGCTTTCCCGCTGATTATCTGCATCCAGTCCTGGAGGTATTCCCCTGTCACCCACGATCCATCGGGTATAGGAAGCATTGAATCGCCTTTCAACTGAAATGTTCTGTATTTCTTTTTATTCGAAAGAAACGGCAGGGTAAATACAGGAAGTTCTCCAATGAATTCCGGATCAGCATATCCTGTTGTATAGCCTGCTTTTGCTTTTTCTGGTACAAGTTCAATATTTTCCCTGTTTTCAGAATTGACGGTTGTAGTCAGTACTCTGAGATTACTTCCTTTGACATAAGCATCATATCCCCTTTCAAGTTCACCAAGCTGACTTTCTGACAACTTTGAAATATCCAGTTTAAGGATAGTATCTATTGCTATGTTAAAATAGCCTGAAAAGGAAATCAGAATTTCGATTCCCGGCTGGGCAACACCATTCTCATAACCACTAAGGGTAGAACGTTTAAGGTTAAGGGCAAATGCCACATCATCCTGTGTCCTGCCCCTCCTTTTTCTTAAAAATTTTATGTTTGATGCGAAGTACATAATGAAAATTGATTATATTGTAATCAGTAAATTGATTATTTTCTAATCAAAAATACAGCTTAATTGTTATATATGCAAGAAAAAGTGAATATTTTTAAAAAAACGGACTTGGGAGTTGAAGATTGCTTCGCTCGCAATGACGGTTAATTGATAGAGTAGACGGTCATTGCGAGAAGCGAAGCGACGAAGCAATCTCACCATCCCAGTACGATTATTAAAAATTACATTATGATCCTCTCCGGAAACATAGACCGATCAGTTCTGCATCTTGACCTTGATACTTTTTTTGTATCGGTTGAGAGGCTTAAGAACAGCCGCCTGAATGGTAAACCGGTCATAATAGGTGGCATGTCGGACAGAGGCGTGGTATCTAGCTGCAGCTATGAGGCACGAAAATACGGAGTAAGCTCTGCTATGCCTATGAAAATGGCCAGGAATATGTGTCCCGATGCCATTGTGATAAGAGGCGACATGGAGCTCTACACCAACTATTCAAACATAGTGACCGGCATAATTGCCGAAAGGGCACCGCTATATGAAAAAGCATCAGTTGATGAACACTACATTGATCTCACAGGTATGGACCGTTTCTACGGATGCTACAAATGGTCGCATGAATTGCGCCAGTATATAATAAAAGAGACAGGGCTGCCTATATCAATCGGACTTTCAGTAAACAAGACAGTATCAAAGATTGCAACCGGTGAGGCAAAGCCAAACGGAGAAATTGAGGTGCAAAAAGATATTGTGCTTCCGTTCCTCGATCCTCTTTCGATAAGGAAGATCCCGATGATTGGCCAGAAGACTTACCAGGTACTTCGCTCGATGGGCATTTCCACAATTTATACCCTTCGGAATATTCCTGTTGAGATGCTTGAAAAGCTGATGGGTAAAAACGGCATTGAAATGTGGAAAAGAGCTAATGGAATTGACTCTGCTCCTGTCATCAGCTATCGGAACAAAATGGATAACACGGAGCATACTTTCCAAAAAGACACCACCGACCTGATAAAGGTTGAATCAACTCCTGGTAAGAATGGTGGAAAAAATCGCGTTCGAGCTGAGAAAGCAGGAAAAGCTGACTTCATGCGTCACTGTAAAGATAAATATTCAAACTTCGATACACATACACTTCAAAAACGGATTCTATATACATCATTTGACTCATGTACCTAGCGCCAATATGCGCAAAATACTTGGTGATATCGGCGAGGTAACAATGGTCGAATGATGTATATGGAATCCGTTTCTGAAGTGTATGTGTATCGAAGATTGAAAATCTTATATTTACAGTAACACATGAAGTCAGCTTTTCCTGCTTCTAGCTCAACGCGATTTTTTCACCATACTTTACAGGAGTTGATTCGACCTTTATCAGGTCGGTGGTGTCTTTTTCGAAAGTATGCTCGGTGCTTATCGATTTCTGTTCCGAATAGCTGATGACAGGAGCAGAGTCGATTCCATTAGCTCTTTTCCACATTTCAATGCCGTTTTTACCCATCAGCTTTTCAAGCATCTCAACAGGAATATTCCGAAGGGTATAAATTGTGGAAATCCCCATCGAGCGAAGTACTGGTAAGCTTCTGGCCAATCATCGGGATCTTCCTTATCGAAAGAGGATCGGGGAATTGAAGCCCAATATCTTTTTGCACCTCAATTTCTCCGTTTGGCTTTGCCTCACCGGTTGCAATCTTTGATACTGTCTTGTTTACTGAAAGTCCGATCGATATAGGCAGCCCTGTCTCTTTTATTATATACTGGCGCAATTCATGCGACCATTTGTAGCATCCGTAGAAACGGTCCATACCTGTGAGATCAATGTAGTGTTCATCAACTGATGCTTTTTCATATAGCGGTGCCTTTTCGGCAATTATGCTGGTCATTATGTTTGAATAGTTGGTGTAGAGCTCCATGTCGCTTCTTGTCACAATGGCATCAGGACACATATTCCTGGCCATTTTCATAGGCATAGCAGAGCTTACTCCGTATTTTCGTGCCTCATAGCTGCAGCTAGATCCCACGCCTATCTGCGACATGCCACTCCTATTATGACCGATTTACCAGTCGGCGGCTGTCCTTAAGCCTCTCAACCGATACAAAAAAAGTATCAAGGTCAAGATGCAGACTGATCGGTCTATGTTTCCGGAGAGGTCATAATGTAATTTTTAATAATCGTACTGGGATGGTGAGATTGCTTCGTCGCTTCGCTTCTCGCAATGACCGTCTATTCTATCAATTAACCGTCATTGCGAGCGAAGCAATCTTCAACTCCCAAGTCCGTTTTTTTAAAAATATTCACTTTTTCTTGCATATATAACAATTAAGCTGTATTTTTGATTAGAAAATAATCAATTTACTGATTACAATATAATCAATTTTCATTATGTACTTCGCATCAAACATAAAATTTTTAAGAAAAAGGAGGGGCAGGACACAGGATGATGTGGCATTTGCCTTTAACCTTAAACGTTGTTCCTTAGTGGTTATGAGAATGGTGTTGCCCAGCCAGAAATCGAAATTTGAGATTTAATTTTAGGCTATTTAACATCACAATGTCGATTACTATCCTTAAACTGAGATATAAGAAAGTTGTCAGAAAGTCAGCTTCGGTGAACTTGAAAGGGGATATGATGCTTATGTCAAAGGAAGAAAAAGGGGGGGGCTCCAACCGTCAATTCTGAAAACAGGGAGAATCTAAACTGCTACCAGAAAAAGCAAAAGCAGGCTATACAACAGGATATGCTGATCCGGAATTCATTGGAAGAACTTTCCTGTATTTAACCTACCGTTTCTTTCGAATAAAAAGAAATACAGAACATTTCAGTTGAAAGGCAATTCAATGCTTCCTCTGCCCGATAGATAGTGGGTGACAGGGGAATACCTAGGGACTGGATGAAACAGATGATGAGCAGGGAAAGCTATTTTGTAATATACCCTCGACGATGGAATAGTTTTTAAGGTGGTTGAAAATAACCTGACTCAAAGACGGAAAGCTTGTTACTTATATTCACTTAACCCGGTTTTATGAACCTTTATGAGGTACATGTGAATGGAGGAATAAAGGAAAATATGGAAATTATTAATATGGAAGCAGTGAATTACCCGATCCCGTATTACAGAAAAACAACTAATTTCAGACAATACCGGAATGAAACATGATCTTGAAAGGATTAAAGCCAAGCTTGGGAAAGATATTTCGGATATAAACGAAAAAAAGCAGTAAAATATATGTGCTCTACGTGTCTTCCCTGATTTCCTCTGTGCAACAAAAAA
>CAVVGP010000096.1:0-9535 GCA_963747625.1 uncultured Bacteroidales bacterium
GAAAGTTGCTGCAAATCCAACAGAAGCTCAGAAATATACAGCTCCTTTTTATAAGGATCCGAATCTTGCAAAAAGTCTTATTGGATGCTGCTTTGAGTAAATTAAAGGAATACCCGCAGGCTGATGTTGATAATGTTGCGGCAATCGGTTATTGTTTTGGCGGATTTGTCGTTCTGAATTATGCCAAGCTTGGAGCTGATCTGAAAGGTGTTGTTAGTTTTCATGGAGGAATGGGCGGATTGCCGGTTGATAAGAAACTGTTAAAAGCCAAAGTACTCGTCTGCCAGGGAGGAAGCGATAAATTTGTATCTCATGAAAGATGTTGATATTTTTAAGCATCAGCTTGATTCTATTGGGGCAATCAGCAGTGTTAAGGTCTATGCAAATGCAACTCATGCATTCACCAATCCGGATGCTACAGCGACAGGTAAGAAATTCAAAATGCCTATCGAGTACAATGCCGAAGCTGACAAAGATTCCTGGAATGATATGAAAATATTCTTCGGAAAAATCTTTAATAATTAGACTCTGAGGTCCTCTGTGGCTCACTGTGCAACAATAAGGCAAGAACTGTCACAGAGTCCCGATGGCTATCGGGACACAAAGAAGCACAGAGTTACACAGAGAAAAGGTCCATATTTTACTATATGGGCCTTTTTTTTGTGTTTTATAAAATATTTGGCTTTTCGATGTAACCATTTGTACCTTTACGAGTAATCAATGTAGAGAACCAAAAATTCAAACAGTGGCTGATATTCCAGACGAAATAATTATGCAACATGTGAAAGACGGGAATCTGGCCGAGATGTCAGTATTGTTTGAACGGTATCATCTCCGGCTATATAATTTTTTTCTTAAGCTTACAAGGAATAAGGAAATCAGTCAGGATCTCACACAGAATTTATTTTACAGGATGATCAAATATAAAAACACATATAAAAACGACCTCAAATTCACTTCATGGATGTACCAGATTGCCAGGAATCTTCATCTTGATCATATTAAAGATGAAAGCAGATCAGAAGAACTCTTCCTGAAAACCGACTCTTATCCTGCCGATACGGTTGATGATAATAATGGTTTCCCGGAAGAGGTGTACACCAGACTCGAACATGCATTTTCTGAATTAAGTAATGAACAAAAGGAAATTATAGTACTCGCCAGGTACCAGGGATTGAAATATGAAGAAATATCATTAATTACAAACCAATCGGTACCTGCAATAAAAGTGGCAATGCACAGGGCCATAAAAAGGCTCAGGGGTATCTATTTTAAACAGATTTAAGCGAAGAACTATGAAATGTGAAGAAGTTGAATTAAAAATGATCGATTATCTCGACAAAAACCTTGAAGAAGGTATTCGCAAGGAGATCGAAAAACACCTTGAGACCTGTGAGAGATGTCTTGATGAATTAAAAGATATCCAGCAGGTTATGAAGATTATCTCAAAAGAAGAAATGGTGAAGCCGGACGATACGCTGAATATAAATTTTTACCATATGCTTCACAATGAAATTAAAAAGAGTGAAGAACATAAATCCGCATCATTCCGTAAAACTCCTGCTCCCTGGTACAACTTCAGTCAGTATAGAATTGCTGTCGGCATAGCTCTCCTCATATGCGGCACATTCATTGGGATATTAATACACGGAGGGATAAATAACTCCTACACTTCAAACGAATTAAAACAGCTGCATTCTGAAGTTTCAGACCTGAAAAAAACTGCAATTTTCACCATGCTTAATGGAGAGTCCTCAAGTGACAGAATCCAGGCAGTGAGCTATGCTGAAAACCTTAATAATCCTGATCAAAATGTAATTGATGTCCTGGTTAAAACTCTTAATCACGACAAAAATGTAAATGTGCGGTTGGCTGCAGCATATGCTCTTTCAAAGTTTGCTGATCAACATGCTGTCTGTGATTCACTTGTAAGGTCCCTATCACTTCAGAATGATCCTATATTGCAGGTTACTCTTATAAACATACTTGCGGAAAGAAAAGAAAAAAGCGCATTAAAACCTATACAGGAGATTATTGCAAACAAGAGTACATTGAAAGAGGTTCGAGCTGTTGCAGAGAATAGTCTGCGGGTACTAATGTGAAATAGAAAAGAAAAAAATTGAATTCAGTTTAAAATAAATCATGGCAGATACCGGGTTTGCCAGATTAAATTTAATTACTTAATAATAAATGTTATGAAAACAATGAAAGTTAGCATGATAGCACTGTTAGTACTCTTTACTGCAGGAATTACTTCTGCCCAGGAATATAAAATTACTACACAGAACACCAAAGACGTAAGACTTATTCTTAAGGACTTCACCGATTCATTACCGGTTGAAGGTTACAGTGGCAATGATATTATCATTACTTCAACCTCTGAAGATCTTACACCACCTGCAAAAGCAAAAGGCTTAAAGGCCGTGTTTCCTGCAGGAACTGATAATACCGGGATAGGTCTGGACGTGGAAAAAACCGACAACCTGATCACTGTGACATGTCTTCTTCCATTTACACGTGGCGGAGAATATAAGATCAAAGTTCCCGAAAACCTCACAATTGAACTTTCCAGCGGATGTGAAAGGAATAATGACATCTCCATTAAGAACATGAAAAATGAAATTGATATTAAAAGCTGTCACAATATTGACCTTAAGGATGTTACAGGTCCACTCGTTCTTTCAACAATTAGCGGCGATATTAATATAACATACAGCAGCATAAATACGTCCAAATCATCTTCTGTGAATTCAATAAGCGGTGATATTGATATTACCCTGCCTGTAAAAACTGCGACTGATCTCGAACTTAGGACAGTTTCAGGTGCAGTCTATTCTGACTTCGACTTTTCTGATACTCAAAAGAATATGAAAAAAATAGGCGGAAATGACATGAATTATTCCCTTAACGGAGGTGGTTTTAAATTTAACATTGGGACTGTAAGCGGAACTATTTATCTCAGGAAAGGGATTTAATTCCCTTCCCTTCTTTAATTTTTCTTTTATACATTATTCTATGAAAATAATTACAATTTTAGCTGTAATGTGGCTATGCTTTGGCTCAATGCAGGCCCAGAAGGTAATAGAAAAACATATAGATTTTTCAGGCAAAGAAGCTCTTTCGCTGAAAATTCAGATTGCCGATTCTATAAATATTCAAACCTGGAATAAGAATGAAATATATATAAAAGCTTCAGTTAATGTTAATGAAAATAAAGATAATGAGGCTTATATAACTTCATTTGATGATTCAGGAAAGACAACCCTTGTAAAGGCAAATTTTAAGGATAACTTTTTCATGGGGAAAAAGAACTGCTGTTGTGAGACTGACATTTTCTGGCAGATCTTTATTCCGGAAAAGACTCAATTTTCGATTGAGACCATAAATGCTGACATTACAATAACAGGTAAGACCAGCGGGATCAACGTGAAATCTATCAGTGGTTATATCGATCTTGCAGTGCCTGCAGACAAACAGGCAGACATCGAATTATCAACAATCTCAGGAACAATGTATTCGAACCTTGAACTGGCCTTGAATAAACAACATGCCGGTGTTCCTTCAAAAATAATTGAAAAACTTAATAATGGAGGTGATCCGATTAAGCTTGAAACAATAAGCGGCGATATCTTTTTTAGAAAAGCAAATGTTAATTAAGACTACCGTTTAATCCGGAACAAATGAAGAAGTTTACTCTTAAGATTGCTTTGCGTGACATATTACGTCACAGGCTGATCTCATTTATAACAATATTCGGACTATCAATTGGTTTGGCAGGCAGCATGTTCATCTTTCTATGGGTGTCAGATGAACTGAACTTCGATCATTTCAATAAGAAGGGAGATCGATTATTCCGGGTTGATGAAGATCAGCCTTATTCAAAAGGGCTTTTTCATGTTAATGTAACACCCTGGCCTTCAGGACCAGTATGGAAAGAAAGTATTCCGGAGATTGAAAACAGCTGCAGAATGACTAATCCCGGAAGTCTTCTTTTCCACAGGAATGATAAAATCTTCTATGAAGATGATATCATGGCTGTGGATTCATCATTCTTCGAAATGTTTACATTTCCTCTTCTTACAGGCAATAGCCGGAATGTTCTGACAGATCCCCGGTCTATTGTGATAAGCGATGAAATGGCCAGAAAATATTTTGGAAATGAAGATGCCATGGAAAAAGCATCGAGATAAATAACTCAGAAGTGTTTCAGGTGACAGGAATAATGAAGAAAATACCTTCAAACAGTTCAATACAGGCTGATTTTCTTATTCCTTTTAGTTATATGAAGAAATCAAGCTGGTATTCCGATAACTGGTCAAATAATTCAATTACCACATATATACTCACGGTCAAAGGGACGGATCCTGACCAGATAGACACCAAAATTAATAAGGTCGTAAAAGAGCATAATCCGGAAACCACAACAAAATTTATGCTTTTCCCCTTCCTTAAGATCCATTTGCATAGTTACTGGGGTTTTAGCCATGCTCCTGGCGAAATTGTAAACATTTGGATATTTTCATCAATAGCCCTTCTTGTACTGATTATAGCATGTATCAATTTTATGAACCTAAGTACCGCCCGCTCAGCTTCGAGAGCGAAAGAGACGGGTCTGCGTAAGCTTAACGGTGCTAACAGGAGGGATCTTGTATTTCAATTTTTCGGAGAAAGCATGCTTCATGCTTTTACAGGAATGATCCTGGCAATAGTTTTGGTTGCAGCTCTTCTGGGACCTTTTAATATTCTGACAGGAAAAACATTCATAGAAACTGACCTGTTTAAACCGGTGTTTATTATGAGCACACTGATAATCACAATTATTTCATCCATTCTTGCAGGAAGCTATCCGGCATTCGTACTCTCCTCTTTTATGCCGGTAAATGTCTTAAAATCAGGAATGACTGGAGGAACCCGGGGAGTCTGTTTCAGAAAAATAACCGTTGTTGCACAATTCATCATCAGCATAGTTCTGATTTTATTTACTATTGTCACCTATAGGCAGCTGAAATTCATGCAGGATAAATCGTTAGGGTATGATAAAGAAAACCTGATATACCTGCAGATGAAAGGAAATATGGTAGAAAACTATGCGGTAATTAAACAGGAATTCTTGAAAAATCCTTCCATTCTATCTGTCTCGGCTTGTACAAATCCTCCCCAGAATATCGGAAGTAATGCTGATAATATATCTTGGGAAGGAAAATCACCTGAAGAACATTCGTTAGTGAGTATGGCCGGAGTGGATTTTGATTATGCTGAAGCAATGGGTATAAAAATGAAGGCTGGAAGAACCTTTTCCAATGCATATTCTATAGATATCCCGCACGATACCACCGGTACATTTATGATTAATGAACAACTTGAAAAACTAATGGGAACTGACGATGCAGTAGGAAAGCAACTCAAATTCGGAACCACCCGCGGCCTTATCATTGGTGTCATGAAGGATTTCAGTTATCAGTCATTGAGATCAAAAATTGAACCTCTGGCTGTCTGGATATGGCCGGCCAGATACCTGAATTTCATATATTTAAGAGTTAAACCTGGTGACCTTCATGAAACGATTGCTGGTCTTGAAAAGACATGGGAGAAAGTAATGCCGCTTTATCCGTTCGATTACCATTTCCTCGATCAGGAAATTGATAAGATGTACAAAGTTGAAGAACGCACCGGAACTCTTTTGAAGTATTTCTCAGTGTTAGCCATTCTGGTTGCAAGTATCGGACTTTTCGGACTGGCTACATATACTGTAGAACAAAGAAGATGTGAATTGGGACTTAGAAAGACGCTTGGAGCTTCCGGAAGATCAATATTCATCCTTATCTCACAAGAATTCATGCAGCTACTTCTGATATCTTCTCTTATTTCAGTTCCATTGTCAATTTTCATGTTACAAAAATACCTTTCCAATTTCGCATTCCATATTCAACTAAGTATAGGTACGTTTGTTCTTGCCCTGATTCTTGTAATTGCGGTAACTGGCCTGGCAATTAGTTATCAACTGGTCAGTGCAATAAGAACCAATCCTGCCAAAAGCCTTAAATATGAATAATGGATGTGTATTGCGGTATCCTGAATTAATTTTCCGCTTGCCGATATGTGTTGTTTTAAGATAAATAATTTACAAAGCCGACAAGCATCATTTCATCTTAATCAAAGTCTTTACAAAGTGATCTGTAACCCTTATGGCATTTGAGCGTTATCAGAAGTGTGTCTAACTAACAAAATTTTTATTCTTAAGCAGATATAACTTTATGAAATATAGTAATTTAAAAAGAATTGTTCTAAGCCAGATATTTTTTTTTCTATTTATTTGCAGCTTTGCTCATTCAAGTGACTCGACTATTGTTAAAAGGATTTATCAGACTGCTTTTACAAAAACACCTCCGGTTATTGATGGCATTATGGATGATGATTGCTGGAACCTGGTTGACTGGAGTTCGGATTTTATTCAGTCGCAACCGGCAGAAAATAAACCTCCTACACAACAAACTGCCTTTAAGATACTTTACGATAACGATAACCTGTACATCTTTATCCGGGCATATGATACAGAACCTGATAAGATCAGTAAGATTATGTCGCGACGAGATAATTTCAGCGGTGATTTTGTGTGGGTGGATATTGACAGCCACTTTGACAAACAGACGGATTTTTTATTTGCAGCTTCTGCTTCAGGTGCGAAAAGTGATGCTGCCATATCACAGGATGGAAACAACGAAGATGACGACTGGAATCCTATCTGGTTTATGAAAACTTCCTCTGATGATTTGGGATGGTGCGCTGAGATGAAAATCCCGCTGAGCCAACTCCGTTTTGGAAAAAAGGATGAACAGATATGGGGATTGCAGGTATCGCGTAACCTGTTTCGCCTTCAGGAACGTTCTACCTGGCAATACATTCCCAAAGGTTCACCAGGTACAGTGCATTTATATGGAGAACTTCATGGCATCAAGGAACTAAAACCAAAACATCAGATAGAGATAATGCCATATACTCTTGCACAAACTGAAAGGTTTGCTAAGGTTCCGGGAGACCCTTTCAACACAGGGAAATTATCAAAACTTTCCGCTGGACTGGATGGGAAAATAGGCCTGACTAATGATTTTACACTTGATTTTACCATAAATCCTGATTTTGGACAGGTCGAAGCAGATCCTTCTCAGGTTAATCTTACCGCATTTGAAACCTACTTTTCTGAAAAGCGTCCTTTTTTTATTGAAGGTCAGAGTATATACCAGTTTATGCCCGATCAGACGATAGTAATTCATAATATGTATTCGGATAATCTGTTTTACTCAAGACGGATTGGCAGATACCCTCAATATTACCCATCTGTCGGCGATAGTGTCCACATCAGGATGCCAGAATCAACAACAATACTGGGCGCTATGAAGTTATCCGGCAAAACCAAAAAAGGACTTTCTGTGGGTATTCTTGAAAGCCTGACATCACGTGAAGATGCTATGATTGACAGTGCTGGTTACAGGAGAAAAGAAACAGTGGAGCCTCTTACAAATTATTTTGTAGGGAGGGTCCAGCAAGACTTCAATAAAGGTCAAACCATTCTGGGCGCAATGATTACAGCTGTAAACAGAGATATAAAATCAACCAATCTTGAATTTTTACACTCTGCGGCCTATACGACAGGATTAGACTTCCAGCATAACTGGAAAGACAGAACCTGGTATTTAGCCGGTAATGCTGAATTCAGTGATGTACGGGGGTCCAATACTTCAATTATTGCAACACAAACATCATCAGCACACTATTATCAGAGGCCAGATGCGAAATACCTTGGTGTTGATTCATCCCTCACTTCACTCCCGGGATATGGAGGAACGGTGAAATTTGGAAAAACGAGCAAAAAAAGATTGCAGTTTGAGACATGTGTTATAGTGCGGTCACCCGGACTTGAGTTCAACGATATTGGCTATATGAGATACTCTGATGTCATTTATCAGGGCAACTGGATGGGCTATTATCTTCGTAATCCGTTCTGGAAATTCAATTATTTCTATCTTAATACAAATTACTGGATGTATTTCAACTTTGGTGGCCAGCTTTTGTCCAGAAACTACAATACTAATTTTAATGCCCAGTTCAAGAATAAATGGAGATTAAATGGACAATTTAACAGAGAAAGTCAGAGCGTTTCTACAGATATCTTACGCGGTGGACCTTCAATTATTATGCCAGGTAACCAGAGTTTTAGTGTATATCTCTCTACAGATCAGTCGAAAAAACTCTCTCTTTCCGGAGGTGTTTATCAGGGATCGGGTGATGTTAACAGCTTCAGAAACCGGGAATACTTCGGAGGGGTTTATTTGCGACCTTCAAATTCTATATCAGTTTCAGTTGAACCTGATTACAGCATTCAGAGAACTGAATTGCAGTATGTAAGTACAGCAGGAACGGTCCAGGATCCCATTTACCTTTTTGCAACATTATATCAGAAAACGCTGGGTATAACTTTCAGGATAAACTATACCATTAATCCTGAATTAAGTATTGAGTATTACGGACAGCCTTTTATTTCAGCCGGAAAGTATACCGCATTTAAGAAAATCACCCAGCCGGATGCAGGTGCATTCAAAGAAAGATTTTATGAATATGCGTCTGACGAATTGACCTTTGATCCTACCGCCAATACTTATAACGTTAATGATGGAGGAACCTACTCATTTGGAAATCCTGATTTCAATTTCAGGCAGTTCCGTTCCAATCTTGTAATCAGGTGGGAATATCATCCCGGATCAACAATCTATCTTGTCTGGTCACAGAGCAGGACAAGCACCGACACTAATGGCTTGTTTTCTTATGGAAATGATATGAATAATCTTTTCAGAGTCACACCTGATAATGTATTTCTGGTAAAGTTTTCGTATTGGTTTGCATTATAATGGCTCAAGGGCAAAAAAAATTTAGGCTTTAAGGACATCAATTCTGGAATTATTCTACCGTTTAGCCATTGCGACGTTGTGCCGTTCCACCTGATTTCTTTTTGCTGGTCAGGTAAGCAATTAAAGAGTACACGGCTCCTATGATCAGGAGCATAAAAACAAAATTTATCATTGTATCACTTACTGAATGCGACCTGCTGTCAATATCCATAAAACTTTTAACCGCAAATACAACTCCTGCGCATAGTATTATCCAGCCCATAGCAGATGCAGGTACAAAAAATAGTCCTATCCTTTTAAACCATGGAAAATTCATATCGGTACATTTAAAGTGAGTAAATTATTAATATCAACAGAGAAAGTGCAATTATCGCAATATTAAACCAGACAGAAAGAACGAAGTTCATTAACTTAGGACTGCCTGAAAGAAAGTAGATTTTTCTGATACTGTAGGAATTAATTATTATCAAAACAGCCGGAGAAATCAGGAACAGAACCATTGATAATAATTTTTCCCTCGCAGCAAACTCGTGAATTCCTGAAACAACAGTTGTACCTGGCATATATACACTTTTCATTAACAACATTATTATGATAAAAAAAGGTATACTCAGCCACCACCAGCTTACTAC